>JAFPXW010000308.1 GCA_017394565.1 Oscillospiraceae bacterium
TGGGGAGGGGGTTGGGGGTAGGGGGAAAGAAGGATGCTTGTTCAATTTGTTAAGTTGTTGGCATTGTTTAGGAATCGGAAAATGCTCCCTGTGGGTGGGGAGCATTTTGTTATAATTTAATATGTATCGCAAGAGGAGTTTAACGGCATAAGAAAAACCCGATGCAATTGCATCGGGTTTCAAGGATGGGAGAAGATGGATTCGAACCATCGAAGCACGAAGCAACGGATTTACAGTCTGCCCCCTTTGGCCACTCGGGAATTCTCCCATATTCAATTTGGAGCTGGTAGACGGACTCGAACCCCCGACCTGCTGATTACAAATCAGCTGCTCTACCAACTGAGCTATACCAGCATCCAGTCGCTTGTTCAGGTCTCTCGCCTGACGACTTAATTATTATACCACACCTTTCCGGATTTGTCAAGGGTTTTCCGGAAATTTTTTAAAAATATTTTTCGCACGTTTTCGGCTATATTTCGCCGTTTTCTCAAAAATACGATTTTCAACAATTTTATTTGTATATTTTATACAATTGCCCCGGTTTTATCCACGCGGTTTTTCTGCCGAAAGGTTTACAAAGTATGCTTGACTTTTTTTGAAAAAGAGAGTATCATTATAATAATAGTATTTTATATAGATGTACTATCTTTGAGAATCGAATCGAATGTGGAAAGGATGACTTGCTTATGATGAACGAAAGCACCAAGTTTCTGAAAGAGGGACTGACCTTTGATGATGTTCTGCTGATTCCGGCAAAGTCCGACGTTACGCCGAACATGGTTTCCCTCGGCACTCGCCTTGCAGGCAATATCCACCTGAATACCCCCATCATGACCGCTGCGATGGATACCGTGACGGATTCCCGTATGGCGATCGCCATTGCGCGTGAGGGCGGTATCGGTATCATCCACAAGAATATGTCCATCGAGCAGCAGGCTGACGAGGTGGACAAGGTCAAGCGTTCTGAGAACGGCGTCATCGTCGATCCCTTCTCGCTGACCGAGGACAAGCTCGTGAAGGACGCTGATGAGCTGATGGGCAAGTTCCGCATCTCCGGCGTTCCGATCGTGGACGGCGCCGGCAAGCTCGTTGGCATCATCACCAACCGCGACCTGCGCTTCATGACAGACTTCACTGCCAAGATCGGCGACGTGATGACCAAGGATCACCTCATCACCGCACCCGTCGGCACCACACTCGAACAGGCTCAGGAGATCCTGCGCACCCACAAGATCGAAAAGCTGCCCCTCGTGGACGAGAAGGGCTACCTCAAGGGACTCATCACCATCAAGGATATCGAGAAGTCCGTGAAGTTCCCGAATTCCGCCCGTGACGCACGCGGCAGACTGCTCTGCGGCGCCGGCATCGGCATGACCGCCAACATGATGGATCGTGCCAAGGCGCTGATCGACGCACAGGTCGATGTCCTCGTGCTCGACTCCGCACACGGTCACTCCGCAAACATCATCAATGCCCTCAGGAAGCTCAAGGAAGCGTTCCCGGATACACCCATCATCGCAGGCAATATCGCAACCGCTGCGGCTGCGGAGGAGCTTATCAAGGCTGGCGCTGACTGCCTGAAGGTCGGCATTGGCCCGGGCTCCATCTGCACCACCCGTGTCGTTGCAGGTATCGGTGTACCGCAGATCACGGCTGTTTTCGATGTGGCACAGGTCGCAAAGAAGTACAACATCCCGGTCATCGCAGACGGCGGTATCAAGTACTCAGGCGACATCGTCAAGGCGCTGGCTGCCGGTGCTGATGTGGTCATGCTCGGTTCCCTGCTGGCAGGCTGTGAGGAAGCTCCCGGCGAAACTGAGATCTACCAGGGCAGACAGTTCAAGGTTTACCGCGGCATGGGCTCTCTGGGCGCTATGGCAAACGGTTCGACCGACAGATATTTCCAGGAGGGCGCAAAGAAGCTCGTTCCGGAGGGTGTTGAGGGCCGTGTACCGTACAAGGGTGCCGTTGCCGACACCATCTTCCAGCTCATCGGCGGCATCCGTGCCGGCATGGGCTACTGCGGCTGCCCGACCATTCCGGATCTGTGGGACAAGGCGCAGTTCGTCCGCATCACCGGCGCTGGTCTGAAGGAAAGCCATCCGCACGACATCTACATCACCAAGGAAGCACCGAACTATTCGGTTCAGATCTGATCGGATCTGATCGGAGATCGTTGCAGGCGCGGTTGATATAGAAATGTTCCGCCATAGTATTTCTGATGCAAGGTCAGAAGTACTATGGCGTTTCTATTGACAGTGCGGCGTATATCTTTGTTACTAACAAAAATCGGAATTCAGAGGAGCATACAATGAAAATCATAGCAATCGGCGCTGTGACAGCAGGCGGAAAAACAACGGTTGTGAATGCGATCAAAGACAGACTGCCAAGAACGGCCTCGCTTCACTTCGATGACTACACATTCGATGGAGAACCCGATGATTTTACCCAATGGGTATCGAAAGCTGAAGAATTCTATCATGTATGGGACTTATCCCCATTAAAAGCAGATGTGGAAAGGATCATCCATAGCGGAGCGTATGATTATCTGCTGCTGGATTATCCGTTTGCCTATCAGAACAAAATGATGAAGGATCATCTGGACTGCTGCATCTTTATTGATACGCCGTTAGACATCGCAATGGCCCGCAGGGTGCTTAGGGATATGAAAGCGGCTTCTGCGGACGAGATCCGTCAGGAAATGCGTATCTACCTGAATGCTGCAAGAGCTTGTTATGTGCAGATGCTGACAGATATTTTACCGGATTCGGATTATGTGATCGACGGTGCAAACGACCTTGAAACCATCATCAAGGAAGCAATGGAA
>JAFPXW010000309.1 GCA_017394565.1 Oscillospiraceae bacterium
GTGCCACATCAGCAGAACTAATGAGAACATCGGATCAGTGACCTACGCCTTATCAAGGCGGCTGCTACCTACCAGTTCCACATCAGTTAAATGGTCGAGGTGACAGGATTCGAACCTGCGGCCCCTACGTCCCGAACGTAGTGCTCTACCAAACTGAGCCACACCTCGTCTCAACAAGATATATTATACCACACTTTTAGAAGTTTGTAAAGGGGTAAATTGCATAAATATCAAAAAACATTTTCTGCTTTTTTGTTGACTTTCTTTACAAAGTATGTTATAATTATATTTATATACTCTCTGGATACTTTCGGGAGATAAAGAAAGATACTTTGATATTTTATAAAAGAAAGGAACTGATGCGCATGGCACGCTATGATTACTCCGAAGCAAACTGCCCCGAGATCGAGGCACTCGCTGAACTCTGCAAGAACGAATTCCCCATTGACACTGAGCTGTATACCCAGTACGATGTCAAACGCGGCCTGCGCGATCTCAACGGCAAGGGCGTGCTGGCTGGACTGACACACATCGGCAACGTCTGCGCCACAAAGATGGTGGACGGCGAGAGCGTTCCGTGCGACGGCAAGCTCTACTACCGCGGCATCGACGTTGAGGATCTGGTAGCCGGCTTTGCGGCGGACGACCGCATGGGATTCGAGGAAACGACATATCTGCTGCTGTTCGGCAAGCTGCCGACGAGTGAGCAGCTCGAAAAATTCACCGCGATGCTCGCCGATCTGCGCGATCTGCCGGCGATCTTCACACGCGATGTCATCATGAAGGCGCCGAGCGACAACATGATGAATACCCTCGCCAAGTGCGTGCTGGCGCTGTATTCCTACGACCAGGCGGCGAATGACATTTCCATCCCGAATGTCCTGCGTCAGTGCCTGTCGCTGATCTCGCTGTTCCCGCTGATCTCGGTCTACGGCTATCAGGCGTACCATTTCAAGGCAGGCGAGAGCCTCATCATCCGTCAGCCGAACCCGAAGCTGTCGCTGGCGGAGAACATTCTGTATATGCTGCGCCCCGATGCGCAGTTCACACCGCTGGAAGCCAAGCTGCTCGATCTGGCGCTGGTGCTCCATGCGGAACACGGCGGCGGCAACAATTCCACCTTCACGGTACACGTCGTATCGTCGTCCGGCACGGACACCTATTCCGCGATCGCCGCGGCGCTCGGCTCGCTGAAGGGCCCGAAGCACGGCGGTGCGAATATCAAGGTCTGCCAGATGTTCGACGACCTGATGGAACACGTCCCCGACTGGGAGGACGAGGAGGCCCTGCGCACCTACCTGCGCAGCCTGCTGCATAAGGAGGGATTCGATCACTCCGGACTGATCTACGGCATGGGACACGCGGTGTATTCCATCTCCGATCCGCGTGCGCGTGTCTTCAAGGGATTCGTGCAGAAGCTGTCGGTCGAGAAGGGCCGCGAGAAGGAATTTGAACTCTACGACCGTGTAGAGCGCCTGGCAGCGGAGGTCATCGCAGAGGAGCGCCGCATTTACAAGGGCGTTTGTGCGAATGTGGACTTCTATTCGGGCTTTGTGTACAGGATGCTGGGGCTTCCGGTAGAACTGTACACGCCGATCTTTGCCATTGCGAGAATTTCCGGCTGGAGTGCGCACCGCATCGAGGAGCTGATCAATTCCAACAAGATCATCCGTCCGGCGTACAAGGCGATCGACGAGCCGAAGGCGTACACACCGCTGTCCGAGCGACAGAACTGAGCAGCACAGCCCCCTCTCCGGAGAGGGGGTATTTTTCTGCATTTTAGGGGGGCTGTATCCCATTTTTCTCTCATTTTTGCGGCCACTTATGCCATAGGCGGCAGGGATGCAGTGCTAACACATTGCGTGCTTGCCGCAAGGCAGTGCAGAGGCACAGGCGGCTGCGCCCCCTTCGCAGAAAGCATCCGCCCCCTTCTGTCCGCCCACCAAATACAGTCGTATTTACCAAAAGAGCAATTTCACGAACCGAAATCTTTGTACTGATTCCCAATTGCAATTTCGGTCATTTTCGCGTATAATATTAAATGTAGTATTTACGAAATTTTTTCCATAAAGGAGAAACGACCATGAGTGTTAAGGTAGTTAAATTCGGCGGCAGCTCCCTCGCAGATGCAGGACAGATCAAGAAAGCAGCCGCTATTATAAAGAGTGACGCAGACAGACGCTATGTCGTTCCGTCTGCCCCCGGCAAGCGCTTTTCGGATGACATCAAGGTCACCGATATGCTCTATGCAGCTTACGAAAAGGCTGCACTCGGTGAGGATTTCACCGCAGATTTTGACAATATCAAGAAGCGCTACAACGACATCATCGCAGACCTCGGTCTGGATCTGTCCCTCGACAAGCAGTTCGAGCAGATCAAGAACAACCTCGCTCATGCAGGCCGCGAGTACGCTGCTTCCCGCGGTGAGTACCTCAACGGTATCGTCATCGCCGCTTACCTCGGCTACACCTTCATCGACGCTGCCGACGTGATCGTCTTCAGCGACGAGGGCGTGATGCAGCGCCACGAGACCGTTGCCAAGCTCCGCGAGCGTCTGGCCAATGAGGAACACGCTGTCATTCCGGGCTTCTACGGCAAGTCCGTCAGCGGCGTTGTCCGCACCTTCTCGCGCGGCGGTTCCGATGTCACCGGTTCTCTCGTGGCAAGAGCTGTCCATGCATCGGTGTATGAGAACTGGACGGACGTTTCCGGTATCCTCGTTGCCGATCCGAGAGTCGTTGCCGATCCGATCGTGATCCCGGTCATCACCTACAAGGAGCTGCGTGAGCTGTCCTACATGGGCTTCTCCGTTCTGCACGAGGATGCGATCTTCCCGGTACGCACCGCAGGCATCCCGATCAACATCCGCAACACCAATGCGCCGGAGGATGACGGCACCATGATCGTTCCGGACAGCGACACCGGTGACGATGCTGCACTGCGCACCCTGACCGGTATTGCCGGCAAGAAGGGCTTCTGTGCGATCAATATGGAAAAGGGCATGATGAATTCCGAGATCGGTTTTGTTCGCGACGTGCTGAATGTCTTCGCGGATCTGGGCATCAATGTGGAGCATATGCCGTCCGGTATCGACACGCTGTCGATCATCGCGGATGCGGCATCCCTCGAGGGCAAGCAGGAGCAGCTGCTGTCTGAGCTGAGAAAGGCTGTCGAGCCGGATCATCTGGAGATCGAGCCGGACATCGCACTGCTGGCAGTGGTTGGCCGCGGCATGAGAAAGACGCGCGGTACTGCTGCAAGAATTTTCGCAGCGCTGGCACACGGCAGGATCAATGTCAAGATGATCGACCAGGGTTCCTCCGAGCTGAATGTCATCGTTGGTGTGAACGAGCATGACCTGCACCAGGCGATCAGATGCATCTATGATGCGTTCATTTCCTCGACACTGAACTAAGGAAGTACTAACTCAGTCAGTTTGTCAAAAAGTCTGCCCCACCCCCTCCTCAGTCTGACGGCTGAACTGCCGCCATGCTGCACAGATTTGTGATCTGACACACCCAAATGAAATCGCAAGCCATAGCACTGAGCCCCCCAAAAATGCAGTGCTATGGCCTTTTTTGCGCGTATCCGGAAGGGGACGCCGGACACAGATCCTTCAAGTTTGCTATCGTAATTTTTTACGAAATGACTATTGCTTTTTCATGGGTTTTTGTGTATAATATAGTTATACCGTCTGTGATGCAGCATCTGCATCGGATATTCGATAGGAGGAACGTATGAGACCTGATAAAATAATGGCTGCCTTGTGTGCAGCCGTGATGACACTGGCTGGGACAAGCGGCGCACAGCCGGTCCGTACCGGCTCGATTCCGGCGAAAGCAGCGCAGCTTTCGGATGCGCTGTATCCTGTATCGTATGATCTGGCACCGCCGGAGGTAACGGTGGATGTGTTTTCTGAAACCTCTGCCCGTGTTTCGTGGGTATATGTGACCGGTATGACGGCGTATGAATATGATATCGCCTACGACCGTGATTTCACGGACATCCGCCGCACAAACTGTGCCTACATCCGTTCGGTCAACCTGACGATGGTGCCCGGCATGAGCTATTATGTCCGTGTCCGCGCTGTGCTGGATGATGGCGGCGGACGGCAGTATTCGGATTATACTGTTGTGACAGTTGTCGAGTACGGCACCAATACAGAACCGCCTGTGGAAAGCACGACTTCCACCACGACGACAGAAACGACCACCTCCACCACAGAAACCACGACTTCCACCACGACGACAGAAACGACCACCTCTACCACGGAAACCACGACTTCCACCACACCGGAAACCACCAC
>JAFPXW010000310.1 GCA_017394565.1 Oscillospiraceae bacterium
CGTCGCCAGCCATTGCAACGACAGAAGCGGCACTTGCCGCAATGCCGTCAATCTTGACCGTGACCTTGCCCTTGTGACTGCGGAGCATCGTATAGATCTGCGATGCCGCAAATACATCTCCGCCGGGAGAATTCAGCCAGACGGTGAGATCGCCGCTGACCTTTGAAAGCTCGTTACGGAACATGGCAGGCGTGATCTCATCACCGAACCATGTGTCTTCCGAAATCGGTCCGTTGAAGATCAGCTCGGCAGCGCCGGTGTCCTCATTGCGTACCCAGTTCCAAAATTTATTCATTGGCATTTTCTCCTTTCTCCGCCGCAGCGGGCTGTTCAGCAAATGCGCCTGCATCTGCCAGTTTCGTAAAGCTGCCGTTCACCAGATACAGATTGCCGCCTTCCTCATCGGGGATTGCGTTCATATCCTCCAGTTCGCGGATATCGTTTGCGGACATCCAGCCGTTCTGACGTGCGGTCGCATAGCCCTGCATACGGCTTGCATAGTCGCCGCGAAGCAGACCTTCCACGTTGAATTTAATGAAATAGCGCCCCTTTTCGGAATCCGAAAGAAGCGCCTTCTGTAGTCCTTGTTCCCAGCGTACCAGCCACGGATCAAGGGTGTATTTTACGAATTCGAGCGACAGATGCTCGATGTTGCTGAACGTAGCATGGTCGAGGTCGCCGATCATGTGCAGCGGTACGCGATACAGGCGGGCAATTTCCTCGATCTGGAATTTGCGGGTTTCAAGGAACTGTGCCTCGTTGTTGGGAATGGAGATGGGCGTGTATTTCATGCCTTCCTCCAAGATCGCTGTCTTGTGCGCATTGCTGCTGCCGTAAGCCCGCTGCCAAGCCTCACGCACACGCTCCGGATTTTTGATCACGCCCGGATGTTCCAGCACCGCCGAAGGCGCTGCACCGTTTGCGAAGAAGGACGAGCCGTACTCATCACAGGCGACCGCCAGACCGAGTGCGTTCTTTGCCATTGCAATGGGGCTGTATCCGACCAGACCGTCAAAGCCCAAGCCGGGAATATGCAGCACCTGTTCCATCGGCAGAATAATCTCGCCCTGCTGCTTGAAATTCGGATTGTGTTCGTCGTATCGGCTGTACCGGTAGATGAGCCTGCCGTGATCGTCACGGTCAACACGCACCTTATCCGGCATCAGCGGATACAGCCCGATGACGTCACCTCTGCCGTTCCGGATGATCTGCGCATAGGCGTTTCCGTAGATCAGCAGATGTGCCATCAGCGTTTCCCTGAACACGAATGATGTCATTTCGGGATTCGGCTGATCATGCAGCAAAAAATATAGCGGGTGCCTCGGCACTCGCTCTTTTCCGCTGTCGGTGTATTGATAAACGTGCAGGGGCAGTTGTGCAATCGCCTCCGACAAGACTCTCACGCAGGCGTAAACTGCGATGATCTGCATTGCCGTGCGGTCGTTGACTCGCTTGCCTGCGTGTGTCCGTCCGAAGAAATAACTGTAGGACGGGCTGTCGTAGCTGTCCTTCGGCTTATCCCTTGACCGGAACAGTCCGCTGAAAATGCCCATGTGCATCACTCCTCTCGTTGACTTTTTCTATGGGCTTGTAATTGACTTTTTCTGTCTGTGTGTGGTATAATTCTGGTAATGAGAACACGCGGGGCTTTCTCGTGTATATCGGTATTTGTGGAGGATGATATAATGACGCTCAAAGAAGATGGTTTTCATGGAATCATAGCATTTTTCAAAGAGTCCATTTATACTACATTCATTGAAAACGGAGGTTACCGCGAACTCAATCAAAATAATATTGCCAGAGAACTGGACGACAGCTCTGAGGTTCATATCAGTCCGGAAGAGAATGTTGTGCAGCGCATTCTTTTCTATTACAGCCTTGCTGATGTAATCGGTTTTTTACCGGATTTTTGTTTTCGCTGGGTAACGCTGCATATTGAAAGATATCATGAAATGGATTTGTCCGGCACATTGTCGGAATCTGAGCAAAAGGAATTACAAGCATTTGTTTCCAAGCTTCAATCACAAATGCATTAAATTCAGGTTCACCTCAGTAACTACAGCACCAACAAATCCCTCTCATCATAAATGCTGTCGCCGGTATCGTTCCCGCATCGGATAGCACGGTCGAGCGCCATAATCGTGGCGACCGTTCCGTCGATCTTCTCGGTGGACTTTTCCTTGTCGGGCTTGATGTTGCCCGCCGGATCACGCTTGATGAAAATGTTGTCCATATTCCATCGGAGAACCGGATGCCCGTTGTGGGCGATCTTCTGTTCCAGCGTCAGTTTCATCAGCTCTTTGGTCGGCGGCGACATATCACGGTAGCCCTGACCGAACTGCACCAGCGTGAAGCCCAGTCCCTCAAGGTTCTGCGACATCTGCACCGCGCCCCAGCGGTCGAAGGCGATCTCCCGGATATTGAACCGTGTCCCCAGTTCGTCGATGAAGTTTTCGATGAAGCCGTAATGCACGACATTACCCTCGGTGGTCATCAGAAAGCCTTGCCGCTGCCAGACATCATACGGCACATGATCGCGCCGGACGCGCAGGTCAAGCGTTTCCTCCGGCAGCCAGAAGTACGGGAGAATATAATAATGGTCGTCCTCGTCGGTCGGCGGAAACACCAGCACGAAAGCAGTGATATCCGTCGTGGACGAGAGGTCGAGACCGCCATAACATACATGCCCTTCCAGCAGCGATTCGTCGAAATCAACCTTGCAGGCGTCCCACTTGTGCATCGGCATCCAGCGGACGGTCTGTTTCACCCATTGATTCAGACGGAGCTGCCGGAAGGCGTTTTCTTCGCCGGGATTCTGCTTGGCGGATTCGCAGGCAGCCTCGACCTTGTCCATGCCGATGGTTTCACCCAGCGACGGATTCGATTTCTTCCAGACCTCCGGCGAAGTCCAGTCGGCATCATCGGGAGCGCCGTAGATGACCGGATAGAAGGTCTTGTCAATCTTGCGACCTTCGAGAATATCCTGCGCCTTCTGATGTTGCTCGTAGCAGATAGAATTGGTATCCGTGCCTGCCGTCGTAATCAGGAAATACAGCGGCTGCATTCTGGCATCGCCGGAGCCTTTCGTCATAACGTCAAACAGCTTTCGATTCGGCTGCGTGTGCAGCTCATCGAACACGACTCCGTGAATGTTGAAGCCGTGCTTGCTGTACGCCTCGGCGGAAAGCACCTGATAGAAGGA
>JAFPXW010000311.1 GCA_017394565.1 Oscillospiraceae bacterium
AGATCATCCCGATGCCGTCAAATATTTACCGTGGAGATCTCGGACCGAAAGAGCGTGAGCAATACGGTGAAAACAACTGGTACGACTGGTCGGTTCGTAACTGGGGTACGAAATGGAACGCCTATGATTTCCCCAAAACGCCGTATAAATTTGGTGAACCGCTGTGCTTTCTGACAGCGTGGTCTGCGCCGCATTCCATCCTTGAAAAGCTCACCCAAATGCTCCCAGATATCGAGATCACCCATGAATGGGCGGATGAGGACATCGGGCAAAACTGTGGGCGGCGCTGTTATCAGGGCGGCGAACGGGCCGAGGAATGGACACCGGATTTCGATGAGGAGGCTGTCGAGTACGCCTGCGAGGTCTGGGGGACTTCGCAGGAGGATGAGGGACTTCTTCAGGATGATCCTGCCCTCACAGAATGCTAATACAGGAGGACGAATATGCACAGGAAACGAAACCAGAATCGGGGCTCATTTCAGCTTCACGGCGAAACGATCCCCGAACTGCTGCACGCTGCCAAGACCGTGCTGTCCGGCAGACAGTACCGTGAGCTTTGTGCTGCCGTGAATGAAACAGAGGGCTACGCCGACAAGAAAGGTCTGATCCTTGCGGCGGTGCAGTCGAGGATCAAGAGAAAGGAAGGATGCCTTGAATAGTTTTATGTCGTGGGTTGGCGGTAAAAAGGCGCTCCGAGATGAAGTCGTGCGGCGCTTTCCGATCGAATACCAGACGTATGTGGAAGTGTTCGGCGGCGCAGGATGGGTGCTGTTTCACAAGGAGCCGGGACGGGATAAGGAGGTCTGGAACGACTACAATTCCAATCTGGTTAACCTGTACCGCTGTGTAAGGGATAATTCGGATAAGCTCAAGTACAAGCTCCGCTATGTCCTCAATTCCCGTGAGGACTATGACTGGCTGGCAAAGCAGCACCGCAAGGGGATTTTTCCGAGATTTCGGGATTACGACCGTGCGGCGAAATTCTACCAGATGATCCGGCAGAGCTATGCCAGCAATCTCGGCAGCTTCGGTGCAATGCCGCATTCGATGTGGAAGGACTTTCCGCAGATCGACATGGCGGCGAGAAGATTGCAGACGGTGGTGATCGAACATCAGGATTTTGAGGTACTCATCAAGCACTACGCAAGTCCGAAAACCTTCTTTTACTGCGATCCGCCGTACTATGCGACGGAAGGATATTACAAGGATGTTGGTTTCGGCAAAGCCGACCACATCCGGCTGCGTGATGCGCTTATGAACAGCGGCAGTCTGTTTCTGGTGAGCTATAACGATTGTCCGGAAATTCGGGAAATCTGGGCAGTCACCGGCATCCGGATCGAGAGCATCAGCCGGATCAATAACATGGCACAGAAGCATGATCCGGGTGCGATGTACGACGAGGTGCTGATCTCGAATTATGACACAGGTGAGCGTTCCCGAAGCGGTCAGATGACGCTGTGGGACGATTGGGAGGAGGATGACAATGGAAACAATGCATCGGGCATATCTGACGAATGATGCGCTCTGCATCGAGGTGGATCGGGAGATGCTGGAAAGCGGCACATCGGTTGCAATCACGGTGCGGCAGGATTCTGACGGAACGTTTCAGATTGACAGTCAGGCTGACCTGAGTTTCGCGCAGATGGGCAGAT
>JAFPXW010000002.1 GCA_017394565.1 Oscillospiraceae bacterium
AAACTGATGCAAAAAGTATACATTTACACAACTAATTGTAAATAAACTGTGATAAAAGAAAGAACATTTACATTCTGATCCGGGAACTGGCAGTACCCGGATCAGAAATGAATGTGGTTCATTTTGTGAATGTTTTCGGTTAGTTTAGAATATCAAAAATTTAGCTAATTTAGTCTCAGAAATCTGTGAAAGCTAACAAAAGCTGATAGACGGTAAAGGCGATAATTTCGCAGAAAATGTGACATTTGTTTACCGAAAATCATGGAAAAGTAAACGAATCGTCGCATTTCATTGTAATAATAGACTAAAATGTGATGCATATAATGCTTAAAATATTGAAACTTTGAAAAAAAAATGAATTGTATTGACAAAGATGTAATCATGTGGTATAATTATACATATCGTTAAACTATACGTATTGTTGAAAACAGGCTGATTATTACTATTGCTTTTTGCGATACTGCAGGCATAACAGCAGACCGGCGGTGACGCAGAATCGAAATCAGCGGCGCGTATGGCAAGGGGTTATATTCATTAAAAAGGAGATGTATCAACATGAATCAGGACACCATTTGTTTTGATCTGGGAACCAACTTTGACTATCGTCTGTTTGATATTATCGATCAGTACGATAAGAAGCACAGCATCACCAATCTGTACGGTAAGCTGCGCTACGACGGACTGCCGGGCGGCCGTTCTGCAGCGATCATTCCGCCGATGACCATGGATGAGCTGGAAAAGTATGTTGGCGAATGTAAGAAGAGAGATCTGGAGTTCAACTACCTGATCAATCCGCTGTCTCTCGATCAGAACGTGATCGATCCGGAAGTCGGCAAGCAGATGCGCGACTTCATCCACAATATCTATGATATGGGCATCCGTGCGATCACCCTGAACTCTCCGGCAATGATCCACTATGTCCGCAACACCTTCCCGGATATGTTCATCACACTCGGTCTGTATGCATATCCGTCCAAGATCCACCAGATCGAATACTGGCGCAACTGGGGCGTTAACGAGATCACCCTCGACCACTGCTTCAACCGCCGCTTCGATGTGATGCGTCAGGTCCTGACCAATTATAAGGACTGCGAGGACTTCCACTTCCGCCTGATCGCGAACAATCTGTGCCTGAGAGAATGTCCCTTCCGTCTGGCACACGGCGCATTTGTAGGTCACTCTGATCCGCAGTCTACCTCTATCGACTACTGCCTGATCAACTGCAACTACCTCAAGGCCAAGCAGCCGTCCAGAATCCTCTCCTCTGAGTGGATCCGTCCGGAGGACATTCATTATTACAGAGAGCTGGCAGAGGAGACCGGCAACAAGAACCTGTGCATCAAGCTCGTTGACCGCTGCAAGTCTACCGCCTTCCTGGAGCGCGTCGTAAAGGCCTACATGGAGGAGAGCTACGACGGCAATCTGCTCGACATCGTAAACTGGCCGGATACCAGAAACATGGGCAAGGAAGCAAAGAACACCGATAAGGCGATCACGCACGCTATGACAGGCGCACCGGCTGGCGCAGGCGCACCTCCTGCGGGCGCACCGGCTGGTGCAGGCGCACCTCCTGCGGGCGGTCCGGCAGCTGCTGCAAGACGTATGGGCCCGCCTCCCGGCGTTGCTCCGCTGCGTTTCGTTGACAAGATGGCACATGACATTCCTCCGAAGTTTGGCAGAACGATGTCCTTCCCGCAGATCTATGTTGACAACAAGAAGCTTGACGGATTCCTGGAGCATTTCGTAAAGGACTGCCGCTGCGACCAGACGATCTGCCGTGGTGGTATGACCGAGGGCGTTGCGGATAAGTTCCCGAATGCCTGCGGTTATTGCGAAGGCTGGGCGAAGAAGGCGATCTCCTACAATGAGCAGGAAGTTGCAGAGTGGACTGCAGTGGCTTCCAGCCTGCTGACCAGCATCGAAAACGGTACGATGTTCCGCGAAGATTGATTTTTCCCGCGATCCTGCTTCCTCCTTTTTAAGGAGGAGGCAGGATTAAAGTGGTTCAGACTTTATTCAGTTTTGACAATATGAGGTGGATAAAATGCAGATCTCAGAAAAACAGATCGAACTTGTAAACAACCGTATCCAGGCGCTTGTGAAAGCAGAGAGTTTCTACGGAAAGAAGCTGGCAGAAGCCGGTATCACCGAGATCCACAGCGCTGAGGACTTCAAGAAGCTGCCGTTCTCCGAAAAGAAGGATCTCCGCGAGGCGTATCCGCTCGGACTGATGACAGCACCGGAGGAGGAGATCGTCCGGATCCATTCGTCCTCCGGCACCACGGGACTTCCGGTCATTATTCCTTACACCCAGAAGGACGTTGACGACTGGGCGATCATGTTCAGCCGCTGCTACGAAACCGCCGGCATCACCAACCGCGACCGCATCCAGATCACACCCGGCTACGGCCTCTGGACAGCCGGTATCGGTTTCCAGAACGGCGCGGAAAAGCTCGGTGCCATGGTCATTCCGATGGGCCCCGGCAACACCGACAAGCAGCTCCAGATGATGCAGGACATGGAAAGCACCGTTATCTGCGCGACCTCCTCCTATGCGCTCCTGCTCGCAGAGGAGATCGAAAAGCGCGGCATCCGCAACCGCATCAAGCTTCGCAAGGGCGTGATCGGCTCCGAGCGCTGGAGCCAGAAGATGCGTGAGCGCATCTCGACCGAGCTCGGCATCGAATTGTATGACATTTACGGACTGACAGAGATCTACGGCCCTGGCATCGCGATCAACTGCGAATACAACGAAGGTATGCATTACTGGGATGATTTCCTCTATATCGAGGTGATCGATCCCGTCACCGGCGAGAACGTTCCGGACGGCGAACAGGGCGAGATCGTGATCACAACACTCGTGAAGGAAGGCGCACCGCTGATCCGCTACAGAACGCACGACCTGTCCCGCATCATTCCGGGCAAGTGCAAGTGCGGCAGATGCTACCCGCGTCTGGATGTGATCCAGGGACGAACCGACGACATGATGAAGTTCCGCGGCGTGAATGTATTCCCGAATCAGATCGAGGAAGTACTGGCAAGCTTCCCGGAGATCTCGAGTGAATACCAGGTGCGCATCTCCCACATCGAGGGCAAGGATGTGATGCGCATTTACGTCGAGTCTGACAGCAAGACCAACTGCAACGACCTGTCCAAGCGCATTGCAGACAAGTTCAAGAGCCGCATCGGTTTTACACCTGGCGTGAAGGTCGTTGAGATCGGCGTGCTGCCGCGCAGCACCAAGAAAACCGCGCGTGTGATCGACGAGCGCTATCAATAATTGTTGTTCGCGCACGCCGCGAATATGGAGAGAACCATGTATAATAGGGCATTTTTATTTAACGGCATCGGGCCGAAATAT
>JAFPXW010000312.1 GCA_017394565.1 Oscillospiraceae bacterium
ACCGGGAGAATTACATCCAAAACCGCCGTCCAAGCGATAAATCCAGTTTCGGTAAGGGCTTGCATGAGCCGGAATTGTTTGCGATGGTGCGCCGGATGCGTGAGGGCGAAGATATTCGTGCAGAGCTGGCGAAGGCTGTTTTGATGCCGGAATGGAGCTATCAGACGAAAGCAGGTCATGCATATGATGTGAAATTTGGCGAGGATGCCGTGACTGCCAAAATGGGCGATTTACAGCGAACTTTCCGTTATGATGAGGTCGGCGGTGAACTGCTGCACATTCTGGAACAGGAGCATCAGAAATTGAACCATGAATCCGCAGTACAATGGCTCGTGGACGATCATCCGGACTACACATGGGAGCAGGCGGAGGCGCTTGTCAATGCATTTGATGCTGCGGCGGCGGACGGATGGAAGGAATCGCCGGAAAAGCGGGAAGTGATCTATCAGGCATTGCTGGAAATCCAGAAGGACGAAAAGCTGGCTGCTGCTACGCTCCAAAGCATTGCAAAATGCAAATACGATGTGGAAATCCAGCTCTCAGACGCTCCCCAAAAGCGAGACAACGAGCCCCTGTCCCTGCGTCAGACCGGAGATTTCTACGAAGTGCGCGGCAAGGACGTTCAGAATGCTGCGGCGGTGCTGGGGGTTCCGGTCGAAAATGAGGTCGCACGGATTCCTGTTGATGATGAAAATTCGCTCCATAAACTCCGTGATGCTGGTTATCTCCTGCTGATGGAAAAGGTCTTTGCTCTGAATCCGCCGAAACAGGAGCATATCCCGGAAGAAATTGATGATGCCCAGCTCACCCTCTTTGGCGATGCCGAGCCGCTGAATCAGCACACGTCTACCAGATTCCAAGACAGCCAGCTTGCGCTTGTCGTCGAGCAGCCGGGTACGGAGATGCTGGACAACATCCTGCGCGGCGGTGCAAGTGATCCACATTCTCTGGAGCGCATCGTAGCGTATTTCCAGAAAGGCAAATCCGTCGAGGACAATGCGGCATTCCTGCGTGAAGAATTCGGGCAGGACGGGCGCGGGTACATTCACGATGACCTGACCGAATACGCTGCATGGTTCGACAAGGATGGTATTACGGCGGCGCTTGGTACATCTGCATTCCCCGACCAGGGGCAGGTGCATCTGACCTGGGAACAGGCGGCGGAGCGCATTTCCGCGATGCTGGAAAGCGGTACGTTCTGCGATCAGGTGCATATCGACCACGCGGAGGAGAACGAGCTGAAGGACATTTCGGATTCGCTGCTGTTCCTTGACTGGGACACACAGGAGGAGCCGATTCTCGCAGAGGATTGGACGGAGGGCGTGTTCCCGGACGCGGAGGAGAAAGTGATCGCAGCGCTGAAAACACCGGAACTCTTGCAGGAAACCATTGACCGGATGCAGGGATTTGTCGCAAAGTATCGGGAAAATCCCGGCATCGTTCCGTGGTACCAGAAGCCCGAAAAGCTCTTGCAGCAGCTCACAGATTTGCAGATTGAACGCGCAGATTTCATCACGCAGCCGGATTTTGCGTACAAGCCGCTGTTCTTCATTTCGGACGACCAGAAGGACAATCTGCTGCGCTCCCACGGCGGCGGAAAGTTCCGCATCGCTGCCTTTTTCAAGGAGCAGCACACCAATCCGGAGATC
The DNA here is from genome assembly GCA_017394565.1 of Oscillospiraceae bacterium. Classification (GTDB taxonomy): domain Bacteria; phylum Bacillota; class Clostridia; order Oscillospirales; family Ruminococcaceae; genus UBA3855. Next base: position 1,650 of record JAFPXW010000312.1, read on the forward strand.
GTTGCAATCCTGAAACGTGAATACGGAGAGGGTGGGTTCTGCGCAGGCGGCTATGATGAATGGCACAGCGCGAAGGGCATTTCCCTGACGTTTGACGGCTTTGGCAAGGATGCAAAATGCAGCGCTTCGATGAAATGGAACGAGGTCGCAAAGCGGATTTCACGCATGATTGCGGAAAACACCTACATCACGCAGGAGGACATCGACCAGCGCATCCGTTCGGCGCAGTATGACTTGCGGGAGCATCCGGACACGCCGGAAAATGCAAAGATTCGTGAGCGGGCGCTGGCAGTTCTGGAAGAATACCGCATCCCGATGGGGAGCGTGGCTCCGCAGCCCGAACACACGACCGAAACCGCCTACATGACAACGGACGGTGAGCGCTTTGTCGAGCTGATGCGGTCGGATGCCGGCATTGATTTCGCTATTTTCGATGCGGAAATGACGATGGTGGACGGCGGTGTCTGGGAGACGGAAAACGCGCCGGATTTCGGCTTTGCGGCGGCGCAGATCCTTGGCACGGCGCAGGAAAATGTTGTGGAGGTTGCGGACTATGCGGCGCTCCGGGCGCTGACGGTGGAGGATGCCGATCTGTCGGGATTGGAAAAACTGAAGGCGGAGACACTTGGCATAACAGAAACGCAGAACGAACCGGAGAACATCTATCAGCTTGTGACGTATGACGAGGACACCGGCGACGATGACAAGAAGGATTATCCGACTTTGGAGGAAGCGGTCGAGGACGGACGCCAGTATCTTGCGCAAGGGTATGACGGCTTTGCTGTCCTGAACACGGCGGCGCATCGCGTTGAACATTACGAGGGTGATTTCCCGCTGACGGGGATTTTCAGCGAGCGCGTCTACAAAAATACCGCCGAATGGCACAGGGCTGCACCGCAGGTGAACGAAAGTCCCATCCATGCCGGACTGTTCGGGAACGGCATCACCTATTATGACACATCCCGGACGGATCCGGAGACCAACGATTTCCCGACCGTGGCGCACGTTTCGCCGGAGGGAAAAATGACCATCTACGACCGTGCGCATCTGCCAGACGGCGACCTGATGCGCATTCAGCAGGATGCCAGAGCGCAGCGCGAAAAGTATGAACGCGACTGGAACAGCCGGTCGATTACGGGACGTTTTGCGGAAATTCTGGAGCGTGCCAACACGCAGCAGATGATCCAGATCGGACACGACCCGCTTTCCATGGAGGAGAAGGTCGCCAAGTACGAGCGCTCTGTTATTTTCGAGGATGAGCCGTTTCCGCTGGAGTTTGCAGCAAATCACAAGAATCCGGACAGCCTTGCGGTCGGTGACAGATTCCGCTATCAGCACAGAGAGTACACCGTGACGGCGCTGGAGGGCATCTATCCGAATGATGTGACTGTTTCGACCACGAGCAAGACTTCCACCGGCGCGGCGTACACGACCACGATGAATCTGGACATGGACACGCTCCTGCGTGAGGGGGAATTTCTTGGCGAGGAAGTAATCGACAACAATCAGACAGCGAAAGAAGCTTCACAGACTGAAACGCCTGCCCCGAAACATGGCAGACCGACACGCGCGGAACAGCTTTACACGCAGTTTTGCGAGCAGTTCCCGGATATGGCAAGCGGTGAACACACTTACGAACGCTACGGCACGCTGGACGATGCGTCCGGCTGGGAGCCGCTGTCGGTCGAGCATCTGGGAGACAATGTGTACAGCTTCACGACCTTCTACATTCAGATCGGCAACCTGATGCACGATCCGGATTTCACGTTCCGGCTTGACCATGAGAATCGGCGCGTAGAGATGCTCGAATACCAGCAGGACGGAGTGCCGCCTGTCGGGACGGTGTACGAGCGCGTCGAGGACGACCATGGGAATGTGGACAAAAGTCTTCGCTCTGCGCTGGAGGAAAACTTCCTGCAAAACCTGAAAAATGCGGCAGTAGCAGAACGTGATCTGACCATGTACGATGACAAAAACGGCAACCGCGTCGAGCTGACACCGCAGGCGCCTATGGAGCCGGAGGAGGAACCGGAGCAGCTTGCGGCAGAGGATAAAACGCCGGAACTTCGGGGCATCCTGAACGATTTTTCGCGCAAACATGATCTCGGAATGCTGCAAGTGCGGTCACGCGGGCGTGACGGCTGGAGCATCGGCGAAATCATGGCGGACGGCTATGAGCATCCCATCGGGTCGCTGTATGTGTACGAGTACGGCAAGCCTCTGTCGCGCGATGATCTTAGAAACTCGCTTGCCAATCTGGAAAATGAGGTCAAGGAGCGCGGACTGAGCTTCGAGGATATTTACAGCAGACAATCGGCATTGCAGCGGCACGGCGGTATTTCTTCATTGCCCAAAGACCAGAATTTGCCGGAGATTTTCTATGCGGATAATCCGTCGGAGCGTGTGCGGAATAATATCTCGGCAATCCGCGAATTGCTGCGGCTGGAAAAGGCGCAGGAAAGCGGCATCGAGCTGTACGACAAGCGCAGCAACCAGTACAATTGCCGCGAGGCATCGGATGCAAGACTCCGGCAGTATTGTGGCTGGGGCGGCTTGCCGCAGGTGTTCGATGAGCAAAACAGCCAGTTCGCCTACGCGCGGGAGCAGTTACAACAGCTATTGACACCGGAGGAATACGCTGCGGCGCGGGCAAGCACATTGAACGCGCACTACACGCCGCAGCCCATCATTGACGCGATGTACAGGGCGGTGCAAAATATGGATTTACCACGAGATTCGCGCATTCTGGAGCCGTCGTGCGGCACGGGCAACTTCATCGCGCGAATGCCCAGCAGCATCGGACAGGCTGGTGTCATTGGCGTGGAGCTTGACAGCATTACAGCGCGTCTGGCGAAGTTCCTGACGCAGGACAAGGGGAATGTTCAAATCCTGCACAGCGGTTTTGAACACGCAGATTTGCAGAATAACAGCTTTGATCTGGCGATCGGGAATGTGCCATTCGGGGACTACAACCTGAATGATCCGGACTATGTGCAGGACTGGCGCATCCACGATGCGTTTTTCCGTCGTGCCTTGGACAAGGTCGCACCTGGCGGCGTGGTGGCGTTCATCACCTCGACTGGAACGCTCGACAAGGCAAACCCGAAAGTGCGTGAATATCTCGCAGAACGCGCTAACCTGATCGGTGTGATCCGTCTGCCGAACACGGCTTTTGCCAGTGCCGGGACGAAAGCATCCTCGGACATCATTTTCCTGCAAAAGCGTCAGGAACCTTTACAGTCGCATGAAGCAAAACCCGACTGGTGCTACACCGTCTCGAACGCGGATGGGCTGAAAATTAACAGTTATTTCGTGGAAAATCCGCAGATGATCTTGGGTAAAATGGAGCAGACCTCGCATTTTAATATGCTCACCTGTTCCCCCATTCCGGGTGCTGACCTGAACGCACAGCTTGACGAAGCCATCGGGCGGCTGAATGCGAAAATCACGGTACATCGCCGGGAACGTGCAGTGCGTGAGCGGCAGGGGCAGATTGAGCCATGGGGCAGAAATTTCACCTATCAGCTCAAGGACAATAAGGTGTTTTTCCGCATGGGGGCTGACATGAAGGAAGTGAAAACGACAGCGAAGCAGTATCGGCAATACGAAGCCCTTTGCGGTCTGCGCGACACGACGCGAAGGCTATTGGATTTACAGAAAACCTCTGTGTCGGATGAAGGTCTGCTGCAATTGCGGCAGGAATTGAATGCGCGGTATGATGCCTATGTGCAGGCATATGGGACGTTGAACTCGAAGGAAACGAGGAATCTATTCAGTGATGATGCGGATTTCCCGATCATTGCATCGCTGGAATCTTTGAATCCGGAAACGGGCGCGCCGGAAAAGGCAGATATTTTCTACCGACGGACGGTCAACCCGAATGTGGAGATCACGGCGGTGCAGACGGTGGAGGAGGCGCTGCAAGTGTCCCTCGACAAGCGCGGCAGACCGGATGTGCCGTACATGGCGACATTGTTAGGGCAGGAGCCGGATGCGGTGTGCAGGGAGCTTCTGGACAAGGAGCTTACATTCATAGACCCGGAGCAGAACCTCCCGGACACACCGTTTTCTGGCGTAGTGGAACGCGCGGAATACCTGTCCGGCAACGTGCGGCGGAAGCTTGCCCTGGCGGAGAGTACGGCGCAGATGCAGCCCGCATTTCAGCGGAATGTGGAGGCGCTCAAAGCGGTCATTCCGGAGGACATTCGTGCCGAGGAAATCGCGGTGCGGATGGGTTGCGCGTGGATCGACCCGGAGGACTACACGGCTTTTCTGACGCATTTAAGCGGTCGCAACCGTTTCGACCAGCGCTGTAAGGTGACATATTCCCCGATCACGGGTGAGTTTGACATCGTCAACGCCGGCAGCCGGAAGGACTTGAACCAGAACGAAATAGCGACCTACGGAACGAATGATTACACCATGTATGAACTGGCGAA
>JAFPXW010000313.1 GCA_017394565.1 Oscillospiraceae bacterium
ACGGTAAGACCACTCTGACCGCTGCTATCACCAAGACTCTCGCACTGAAGGGTCAGTCTCAGTATGAGGCTTACGATATGATCGATAAGTCTCCTGAGGAGAGAGAGCGTGGTATCACAATCAATACCGCTCACGTTGAGTACGAGACTGACAAGCGTCACTATGCACACGTTGACTGCCCTGGTCACGCTGACTATGTAAAGAACATGATCACTGGTGCAGCTCAGATGGACGGCGCTATCCTCGTAGTAGCAGCTTCCGACGGCCCGATGGCTCAGACCAAGGAGCACATCCTGCTGGCTCGTCAGGTAGGCGTACCGGCAATCGTTGTTTTCATGAACAAGGCTGACCAGGTTGACGACGAAGAGCTGCTCGAGCTCGTTGAGATGGATATCCGTGACACTCTGTCCGGTTATGACTTCCCTGGCGATGAGATTCCGATCATCAAGGGTTCTGCACTGAAGGCTCTTGAGGCTCCGGACGATCTGTCTGATCCTGCATATCAGCCGATCATTGAGCTGATGAATGCAGTTGATGAGTATATCCCGACTCCTGAGCGTGATGATGCTAAGCCGTTCCTGATGCCGATCGAGGACACTATGACCATTTCTGGTCGTGGTACCGTTGTTACCGGTCGTGTAGAGCGCGGAAAGATCAACGTTGGTGAGGAAGTTGAGATCGTAGGTCTGAAGGATGAGTCCTCCAAGACTGTTGTTACCGGTCTTGAGATGTTCCGTAAGACTCTGGACTTCGCAGAGGCTGGCGATAACGTTGGCGCACTGCTCCGTGGTGTTCAGAGAAAGGACGTTGAGAGAGGTCAGGTTCTTTGCAAGCCCGGCTCCATCAAGCCCCACACCAAGTTCACCGGTCAGGTTTACGTACTGAAGAAGGAAGAGGGCGGTCGTCATACTCCGTTCTTCAACAAGTACAAGCCGCAGTTCTACTTCAGAACTACCGACGTTACTGGTTCCATCACTCTGCCGGACGGCGTTGAGATGTGCCGCCCTGGCGACAACGTTGAGATGCACGTTGAGCTGATCACTCCGATCGCTATCGAGCAGAACCTCCGCTTCGCTATCCGTGAGGGTGGTCGTACTGTAGGTTCCGGCGTTGTAATCTCCATCGACGAGGCATAATCGTCTGACTGAGATGTTTCAAAGAGTACAGGCTTCGAGTCTGTACTCTTTTTTTATTTCTGTGAATTCGACGAAAAAAACTGTGATTTTGCATAAAGTGACTTTCCACCACTTGCACAGAGCCCTGAGCTATGGTATAATGATTAATGCACGCATTGAGAATTTCAGGGAAAGGAGGGGTTCTATGACGAAGGAACAGGAATTGATCGCGCGATTACCGGAAGTCAAGGGCGAGGCCAAACGCGAATTGCTGCTGAAACTCTGCGACTATCGGAGTCCAGATGCAGATGGTTTCTGGGCACGACGTTTCAAGCGGCCGGCGACGGGATACCTTCCGTATCTCTGCTACAGCCGGAGCGATGCGGCTTCTGATTACGCTGCCGAACAGCTGGAACACATCCTGAACCAGATGGTCATCGTCCGGAATCAGTGTTCTGCGGATATGACTGAAAATGCATGGTATGCCCTGAATTTCTCCGTTTTTAAGGAATCACCCGAAATGCTTCGCGTCCTTCGCAAAATCGGAACCTATGCGCACGAGATCGAGAACATGACACTTGATATGCGATCCCTGCTGTACAGCGAGACACTCCCGCCGTTCCTGCGCAGGCAAGCCAACCTGGCGTTTGCCCATCGGTGCGAGACGAATTTTCTGCGTTTGCTGAATGACCTGCTGATCTGCACGTATGTCCGCTCTGAACGGGAATTTCATGAGGCACTGGTCGGACTGGCTGCGGATTATCCGGATGCGTTTGGGTATGTTGGTTTTTTCGCGGAGTTTGTGACAGATCAGAAGCTTGCTTTTGCGCATTACGCGATTCCGACGAAGCTTCCCTTTATCCTCGGCACATTTTCTGGTCTGGAATACAATGAAGCCAGCGGAAATTGTTCGCAATACAGCCCTTTGTGGTTCTATGGCGTGAAGAATCACATTTGGCACAAGAAATATGAACTTCCGATGCTCGATGACTGTTGGATCATCTGGCTTTGCAAGGCCTACTGCTTTGCGGATGTGTCGCAGCGGGAAAAACTCTCGGTGCTGCTGTTTCAGTTCACCTGGATGGAGGAGCATCACGATCAATTACGGGAATATTTCTTCCATGCCGCGCTGGAGGATACCTCTGAGTGCAATCTGATCGGATTGATGCGGTGCGGTGGTTATTCCATGACGGAAGCGCTGATCCGCGGCATTTGCGAAAAGATCTGTCAAGGCCGGAATCACTATCATGCACTGTTCGCCTTTTTTGATTTGCTCGACTTGAAAAAAGCAGAAAAGCTCCGCTTTCTCAGCGAAGCCCGTCAATTGATCGAATCCTCCGATCACAGAGAAAGCTGGTATGCACAGCGGAATCATTTCCTTCATGCAGTAAAGCTCTATGAGAACGGAAAAAAATCCGAATTTGATTAAACTCCCGAAACCACGCGGCTTCGGGAGTTTTTGCATTTTATCAATCCAGGAAATCCTTGACCTTCTTGGAACGGGACGGATGGCGGAGTTTTCTGAGCGCCTTCGCCTCGATCTGGCGGATACGCTCACGAGTGACATTGAACTGCGCACCAACTTCCTCCAGCGTGCGGGATCGGCCGTCAACCAGACCAAACCGCAGACGCAGGACATTGGCCTCGCGGTCGGTCAGCGTAGAAAGTACTTCCTCCAACTGCTCCTTCAGCAGCGTGTGGGAAGCCGCATCTGCCGGTGCCGGTGCATCGTCGTCCGGAATGAAGTCGCCGAGGTGAGAATCCTCCTCTTCACCGATCGGCGTTTCGAGAGAAACCGGATCCTGCGCGATCCGCATGATCTCGCGCACGCGCTCCACCGGCAGCTCCAGGCGTTCTGCGATCTCCTCCGGCGTCGGATCATGGCCGTTTTCGTGCAGAAGCTGGCTGGAAACCTTCTTCACCTTGGTGATGGTCTCCACCATATGTACCGGAATTCGGATGGTTCTTGCCTGATCGGCGATGGCACGGGTGATTGCCTGACGGATCCACCATGTCGCGTAGGTGGAGAACTTGAAGCCCTTGTTGTAGTCGAATTTCTCGACCGCCTTGATCAGTCCGAGGTTGCCCTCCTGGATCAGGTCGAGGAACTGCATCCCACGTCCAACATACTTCTTCGCGATGGAAACGACCAGACGGAGGTTGGCTTCGGAAAGGCGCTGTTTTGCGCGTTTTGCCTGAAGCGGCGTGCCCTCTGCCATCAGGCGGGCGAGCTCGATCTCCTCATTGCCGGACAGCAGCGGCACGCGGCCGATCTCCTTGAGGTAGATCTTGACCGGATCGTCTACGGCCAGACCTTCGGTGGAAAGTGCGGAGTCGAGGTCGTCGTCGGGGTTCTCGTTGATCTCGAAATGTGTGAGGTCGATGTTGTCATCGATGGTGTTGTTGTCGATGATCTCGATGCCCTGCTGTTCGCAGCTGTCGTAGAAGCTATTGATCTGGTCGGCATCGAAGTCCATTTCTTCGAGGGCGACGGAAATCTGCTGTGTTGTGAGCTTTCCGGCAGCCTTGCCGCGTTCGAGTAATGCTTCAATCGTAGACTTCTTGTCCATTTTGATTCCTCCTTGTGGGGTTTCACTTCTTCTGTTTCTTGTCATTCAAAAGCCTGCGCAGGTCGTCGTCCGACATCTCTGCACTCGGAATGATGCGGTTTTGCGCGTCTTGCAGGAGCTTGGCACAATCCTGCAGGGTATCGCGGTTGATATCGCTGTCATGGAATTTCGCGGTGATGCCGATGATGCGGCTGATTTCGTCCGGTGTGAACTCCTCACCAAGCAACGAAATTGAAAAATTTCCCATATCATGGCATTTCTGGCAAATGGTCATATAGACGCGCCGATGAAATTCCGTTTTAAAATGCTCCGGTGGGATCAGCTCCCAGATCATTTCATAGTCCTCCGGATGCTGGATCAGATAAGCCAGGATCTCCAGTTCCGCCTTGCTTTCCTTTGGATATTTCTGCGCCTCGGGGTTGATCTCGTCGCGCTGGAGCGACTGCGCCTCGATCGCGCGGAATTGCATACGTTCTGCGCTGCGTTTTTTGGAACGGACAGCGCCGTCCACCTGTAGCTGGAGCGTTTCCGCACGAACGCCCGTATCATGGGAAATCTTCGAGATATAGACCTCGCGCTGCAGGGGATTGGAGATCTCCGCAAGCACCTTGACGGCACGCCGGAGATATTCGGTCTTACCGATCTCCGTGTCCACGTCGAGCCCGTTCTTGCATTTGGTCAGCTGAAACAGCGTGGCATCGTCGGCGTGTTCGATGAGCATCCGGAAGCGTTCCGGCCCGAATTTCTTGATAAATTCGTCCGGATCCTTGGCGCCCTCCATCTTGAGGATGCGCGTCGGAAGCCCGACATCCGCAAAATGCCCCAGCGCACGTTGGGTAGCAGCCTGCCCGGCGCCGTCGCTGTCGTAGGAAATGACGACTTCCTTCGCGTACTGCGCGATCAGTCGTGCCTGTTCCGGCGTGATGGCAGTACCGAGCGTTGCGACGACGTTCTCGAAGCCTGCCTGATTGATGGAAATGACATCCATGTATCCTTCCGCGAGCAGAAATGTCGTCGATGCGGCATTTTTGGCGAAATTCAGAGAAAACAGATTCCGCCCCTTATTAAAAACAGGCGTATCGTTGGTGTTGAGGTATTTGGGCTTGCTGTCGTCCAGGACTCTGCCGCCGAACGCGATCACAGAGCCTCTGAGATCGACGATGGGAAACATCACGCGGTTCCGGAAATAGTCGTAAACTGCGCCTTTTTCAGAGCGCCGGCAAAGACCAGCCGTGACCATTTCATCTTCGTAGTAACCTTTGGATCTTAGGTGATCCCGCAGCAGATGCCATTCATCCGGCGCAAATCCAAGCCCGTACTTTCTGATGGTCGCAGGGGAGAGCTTGCGCTGCGAAAAGTACGCAAGTCCGCGCTTATCACGACCTTTGACAAGCTGCAAATAATAGAAATTCGCAGCTTCCCGATTCATTTCCAGACATCGCCGCCGCAAGTCCGAGGTGCGCTGTTCTTCGGGCGAACGTGCCGGCATCTGCAATCCCACACGCTGCGCCAGGATCTGCACGGCGTCAATGTAGCCGACATTGTCCATTTTCCGGACAAAATTGATGGCGTCTCCGCCAACACCGCAGCCGAAACAATAAAACGACTGACTTTCCGGATAGATCGTGCAGGAGGGCGTTTTCTCCGAATGGAACGGGCAGCAGCAGACATAGGTTCGCCCGCGCTTCTTCACATCGGCATACGAGCGAAAAAGCTCCACAATATCATTCGCATCACGAAGCTGCTGGATAAATTCCTCCGGCAGTTTAGCCATCCTCTCACCTCCACGATTTCGGGATAAACAGTTCTGAATACAGATCCACCGCATAGCCGTCGCTCATACCGGAAATATAATCGCAGACAGCGCGGTCAGTGTCAAATTTTCGCGCGATCTCCTGATAAAGCGTCGGCATCTGGCGCGGATCGCTCCGGAAATACCGATATAGCTCCTCGATCAGGATCTTCGCCTTGGCTTCCTCATGCTTGGCAAGTGGATTGTGGTACACATTCACGAACATGAAATGCCGCAGTTTGTCCTGCGCCGCCTGAATGTCATCCGCCATCCCGATGGAATCCGTTCCGTGTTCCACAACGGCTGAAACCAGCGTCGTGATGCGCTCCGTGTGCGTCCTGCCAAGCACGCGGACAGCTTCCTCCGGCAGGTCGCCGGTGTGCAGGATCCCGGCACGCATCGCATCCTCGATGTCATGGTTGATGTAGGCGATGCGGTCGGCGACACGCACGATATTGCCTTCGAGGGTATCGGAAATTTTATTGGTATGGCAAAGGATCCCGTTCCGGACGGCTTGTGTCAGGTTGAGTCCTTTGCCGTTTTTTTCGATGTAATCGACCACGCGCACGCTTTGCTCATAGTGCTTGTAGCCGTGGGGGCAGATCTCGTTAAGGATGGCTTCGCCGGCGTGTCCGAACGGCGAATGTCCCAGATCATGCCCGAGTGCAATGGCTTCCGTCAGATCCTCATTCAAAAAAAGCGCCCGTGCGATCGTCCGTGCGACCTGCGACACCTCCAGCGTGTGGGTGAGCCGCGTGCGGTAATGGTCGCCGACAGGGGAGAGAAAGACCTGCGTCTTTCGCTTGAGCCGCCGGAAGGAATTGCAGTGCAGGATCCGGTCGCGGTCACGCTGAAATGCCGTCCGGTACGGGCAGGGTTCTTCGCGTTTGAGCCGGATCGTTGCGCCGGTATCCGTGCTGCGGCAGGCACGCGGACAGAGAATCAGCGCTTCGTTCGCCTCAATTTGCTCACGGATCGACATGACCGGCACCTCCCAAAATGCTTTCTACTAATATATACGCATTCGGGGAGCAAAAACCCTCTTGATTTTTCAAAAAAATAGAAGTTTTTTTCAAATGCACCGGAACTTACAGTTTGCGCATCACAGAACTGACGCAAAATCGGCAAATCCAGCTGCGCCTTCCTCCATCACGATGCGTCCGGCAGAAAGCTCGGTCAATTCCGCCTTCAGGTCGCTGATGACTTCCTCGCGGACTTGGAGTTCGAGCATCACATCCGTCCCGAAATCGCTCGAAAGCTCCAGAACACCGTACTTCGGGAGCACATTCGTGACCTTGCCATAGAGGGTGTAATCCATCTGCAAGGTCAGTGGGATACTGCCGCACATATGCTGGATCTGCGCCGCATCGCAGGTGAGGGATGCCGAGTGCGAATACGCACGCACGAGTCCGCCGCCGCCGAGGAGGATCCCGCCGAAATACCGCACGACCACACAGCAAAGGTCGGTAAGCCCTCGCTTTTGCAGGACTTCGAGGACAGGGACACCAGCCGTTCCCTGCGGTTCGCCGTCGTCGGAGTAGCGCGTGATGTTGGAATCTCGCAGGATATAGGCATAAACATGGTGCTTTGCCTTGCGGTGATCTGCCTTGACCGACTGGATGAAATCGACAGCTTCGTCATTTGTGGTCACAGGGCAGAGGTAGCCGATGAACTCCGAACGCTTTTCGGTGAACGAGGTCTGCGCCGGTGCGCCGATCGTGAAGTATTCCATGAAAACCTCCATGTAAACGATGAAAAGCGGACGAAAAACGTCCGCTTTGCTTTGCATTACTTATCCAGATTGAAACGCTTCTTGAATCTGTCAACACGTCCGCCGGTATCAACAAGCTTCTGCTTACCAGTGTAGAACGGATGGCACTTGGAGCAAATTTCCACCTTGATGTCCTGCTTGGTAGACTGTGTCTCGATCACGTTGCCGCAGTGGCAGGTGATAGTGGTCTTGTACAGTACGGGATGGATGTCCTTTTTCACGGTGATTCACCTCATTTTCTGTAATATTCTCTGCTCGCAGACATTTTTCGGGCGATATTTCCGGAGAAATCCGCCATAGCAGTCTACGTCAGGCTGTTTACAGTAGCCCATCAGTTCTCTTAGACAGTAGTACCATATAACTTTTATATTATAGCACAGAAGGAACGGCTTGTCAAGTCCCTTTGACAAGAAAGTTTGTTTTGTGGAAAAAGCTACCTGCCCAATCGAAGTTCTGCTGTTCTTCGGGGATCGGAATTTGCCGGATTTGGCAGAAATTGAGAACTTTCGCGGCGGATCTTCAAAATCCGTACCGAAGTCTTGACAACGGGCGTTGTTTATGGTAAAATTAACAATGGACTAAAGTCGGCTGACATCTTGCCAGCCCAAAAGATACATTTTATAGAGAAGATTATCGGAGGTGTGTTGGTTTGGCAAATTCCCGCAGATCAAAAAGCCAGCTCTCACAGAAGGGAGCGCTTTTGCTGCTGATCATGATGTTCGGTGTCATCGCTGTGACAACACTGGTGATCGTACTGGTGTTCGGCGCACCGAAATCAGACTACCCGAAACGCGAGGCGCTCGCAACGAATGTCATGGAAACGCAGGCAACGACGGAAGCAACGACCGAGCCGCCGACTGAGCCGCCTCCACTCGTGTCCTATCCGACGCAGGCAGAGGGATTCCAGCAGCTTGATGCGGAACTGGATTCTGCGCACGCGATCCTGCTCGACTGCGATGCCAATGAAGTCCTTGCACTCAAGGGCGACGGCGCTGAGCATATTTTCCCGGCGTCCATGACCAAACTCATGACGCTGATCGTTGCGATCGAGCATATCGAGGATATGGACGCGACGTTCACGATCACGGATGAAATGCTCCAGCCGCTTTACGCCGATTCTGCGTCGATGGCAGGATTTCAGGGCGGCGAGACTGTGACCATGCGCGACCTGCTCTATGGTGCGGCACTTCCGTCCGGCGCGGATGCAACGGTGGGACTGGCACTCGCAACGGCTGGTTCTGAGGAAGCATTCGTGCAGTGGATGAACGACAAGGTCGCTGAACTGGAACTGACCGATACCCATTTCGTTAATACCAGCGGTCTGCACGATGAGAACCACTACAGCAGTGTGACCGATATTGCGCTCATTATGGAATATTGCATGATGAACGACACCTGCCGCGAGGTCGTTTCCGCGGAGAATTATACGACTTCTCAGACCGAGCAGCATCCGCAGGGCATTTTCCTCGAAAGCACGATGTTTAATAAAATGTACGGCAACGAAGTACAGGGCATCGCGATCCGTGGCGGCAAGACGGGATTTACGGATGAAGCAGGTCACTGTCTGGCAAGCTACGCAGAACTTCCGAATGGAAAGCGCTACATTGTGGTGACTTCTTTCGGTGGCACGAAGTGGCATCCTGTATTCGACGCATTCAAACTCTATGGTATCATTACCGGTACTTACCCGATGGAAACTCCGACAGAAGCGGAGGCGGCACCGGCAGCGTAACCATTCCACAGCGTAAGGATCGAAGGCAGTATCGATCCGGTTCTAACAGAGATATGGAGAACGAACAAAATGGCAGAAAATCAGAAAAATCAAAAGAAACGTGTGCATCGTTCCGTTTCCGCGGCGGGGGTAACCTTGATTATGGCAATGATCGTGGGTGGCTGGTGGCTCGGTGACACCGTTATCCGAAAAGTCAAATCCAACGAAAAGGATCCCGACTCGAAGCAGGGGCTCGTGATCGAGGGCACGTTTGCGGATAATGCAGAACCGACAGATCCGCCGACCGAACCGCCTGCCAAGGCGACAGATCCCGTGGATGAGCCGCAGATCGCAGGTTTCCCGAAGCAGCCGACGATCTATGTCCCGAACAATTGCGTGACGGTCGAGCAGGATCAGAAGGCCCTCCACAGCGGCAAGCTCCTGCGGCTTGACAGCGATCACAGCTATACCGGCGATGATGGCGAGCTTACGACATTTGCAGACCGCAACGGCAGTTATAAAGTCCGCTTCGGCGAGCTGGAGATCCAGCCGGAGGTCGTGGACGCCATGAACAAGCTGGCGCTTGCTTACGAGGCAGTGAACGAGACCTGTGACCTGATGGTCTACAGTACCACGTCCGCGTGCGCCGCAGACGGCAGCCTGTATCCGGATCCGCTGCCGGACAGAGAGCCTGGCTTTGCGCTGGATCTGGGCATTTATAACGAGGATGAGACCATCTCGCGCATCACCTCCATGAACCAGTGGCTCGTGAATAATGCCCATAATTACGGCTTTGTTTTCAGCTTCACGGAGGAGGACGAGGAGATCACGGGCATCCCGGAAAAGCCCTTCCATCTGCGCTATATCGGCAAGGTCCATGCCTGCATCATGCATGAGCAGAACCTGACGCTTGCCGGCTATCTGGAAGCTGTCAAGATGCATACGCCGGACGTTCCGTATACCTACAACGACGGCAATACGGTCTGGTCGGTGTACTATGTCCCGGCGCAGAACGGCATCACCTATGTTCCGGTTCCGCGCAACGGCAAGTACGAGATCTCCGGGAACAATACCGACGGCTACATTGTGCTGGCGGAAGGTGAGATCGGCTGAGCTTCCATTGTCGAATCAAAAGAAAACCGCTGTTTTCCTGAGAAAACAGCGGTTGTTTTGTTTGCTGCGATCAGCCCTTGGAAGGAATGTATCTTGCAATGGATGCTGCCATGTTGGAAATGGGAAGTGTCTGGAGCCAGATCCTGCCGGGGCCGGTGACCTTCGTGTGGAACAGACCTTCGCCGCCGAGCAGGGCATTGCCGACGCCCTTGACGGTTTCGATGTCCATCGAGCAGGTCGCTTCCATGGCGGCGAGATTGCCGGTGTCCACGAGAAGCGTTTCGCCGGGCGCGAGATCATAGGTGATCGCACTGCCGTCGATCTCCAGCAGGAGCAGACCGGAGCCGGAGAACTTCTGCATGATGAAGCCCTCGCCGCCGAAGAACCCTGCACCGACCTTCTTCTGGAAGAACATCTCATAGGAAACGGTCGACGCGGATGCGAGGAATGCGGACTTCTGTGCCACGATGCTCTGACCGGGCTGAAGCTCGATCGCCAGAACATCACCGGGAACGGTGGACGCGAATGCGATCATACCGTTGCCGCCCTGTGCAGTGTAGGTGTTCTGGAACATGGATTCGCCGCTGATGGCACGGCTGAACATCTTGCCGAGTCCGCCGCCTTTGGTTTCCATCCTCATGTTCGGTGTCATCCATGTCATAGCTCCGCTCTGACAGAGAACACTTTCACCGGCGTTCAGGTTGAGGATCGCAACCGGATACGGTGCTCCTTTGATTTCGTACTGCATTGTTTACTACCTCCTAAAATTGGCTTATTGCCAGAAATATATGCAACTGCGATGCGCAGTGCTTGCCGTGATGATATGGGGAATTATTTCTCGAATTTATTGCAGAGTTCCGTGATCTGGTCGGTGAGTTTCGCCAGATCTTTATTGGTGCGTCCCTCGCTGGAACGGATCAGACTTGTCAGGCGGTCAAGCGCTGCCAGCAGACGCTGGAATACTGTATTCGCCTTGGTACTGCCGGATTTCCTGGCAATGGGCTTGGGAACGGCTTCGAGCGTGATCTCATCCGTGATGGGATCAAATACCGTGCCGCTGTACGGCGCATATGCCCGCAGACCGAGGTCATTGATGAGGTGTGCCGTGAAATGGTCAGCAGTATCGCTCTCGCCGTGGTTGACGAAAACGCGCTTGACACCCTTGATATGCGAGATCCATTCCGTCAGACCGTCCACGTCCGCGTGACCGGAAATGCCGGGCAGCTGCTTGATCTGCGCCGCGACCTGAACCGGTTCGCCGAACAGCTTGACGTTCGTCGCGCCCTCGACGAGGGAACGGCCCAGCGTGCCGAATGCCTGATAGCCGACGAACAGGATGGTGTTCTGCGGCTGCCAGAGATTGTGCTTGAGGTGGTGCTTGATTCTGCCGGCTTCGCACATACCGGATGCGGAAATGATGACCTTGCATCGTTTATCGAAATTGATAGAGCGCGATTCCTCCGGCGTGGTGATGAGCTGCAGATCGTCGAACGTGATCGGGTTGATGCCGGCCTGCACATAGGACAGCGCCTCCTCATCGTAGCAGCTGTTCTGATTGCGCATGAAAACGTTGGTCGCTTCGATCGCGAGCGGGGAGTCCATGTAGACCGGAAAACCGTCGTGGTCATGAATGAGACTTTTCTCCTTGATCTGCCGCAGAAAATACAGAAGTTCCTGCGTTCTGCCAACAGCGAACGACGGGATGATGACCGAGCCGCCGCGGTCGAATGTCGTTTGCAGCACCTGCGCAAATGCCGTGACATAGTCCTTCGGACGGTCATGCTTGCGGTCGCCGTAGGTGGATTCCATCACGACATAATCTGCTTCGTCAATGAACTGCGGATCGCGGATGAGGGGCTGGTTGATATTGCCGATGTCGCCGGAAAAGACGAGCTTCCGGGTTTCCTGTCCTTCCGTTGCCCAGATCTCGATGCTTGCGGAGCCCAGCAGATGACCGGCGTCGATGAACCGGATCTTCACGCCTTCGCAAAGTTCAAAGATCTCATCGTATTTGTGCCGGCGCAGCAGCTCGATCGCACCGATGGCATCCGCCATCGTGTACAGCGGCACATACGGTTCCTCGCCCTTTCGCAAAGCCTTGCGCGAGCGCCATTCTGCTTCAAATTCCTGAATGTGCGCACTGTCGCGCAGCATGATGTTGCAAAGGGAAGCCGTGCCCTCCGTGGTGTGGATCTCGCCGCCGAATCCGCCTGCGTACAGCAGCGGCAGCAAGCCGGAATGGTCAATGTGCGCGTGCGTTAGCAGCACATAGTCGATCATGCCCGGTGCAACAGGGATTCTGGCGTTTTCGTACACGTCGCGCCCCTGTTCCATGCCGAAATCGACCAGAATGTGCTTGCCGGCGATTTCGAGATAGGTGCAGCTACCGGTGACTTCGTGTGCTGCGCCGATAAACTGTATTTTCATAAGCAGAACCCTCCTTGCTGTAGAGAAAGCCTGAATATATACGATTTGGAAAATGCTGGTGCCGGATCTCAACGGATCCTTTTACTATATTATAACACTTTTCTATTCAGAATGCAATAGCAATTTATCAAAAATAACGAAATTGAGAGAAAATGTGTCCGAACAGGCTGCTTTCTGCGGATTTTGTCTTTACAATTTGTGATTTTCGTGTTATAATAAGGATATTGTTTCTGTGTAGTAACGCAGAGAATAATAGTATATGGTAATTCTTTATGGAATGGTGAATAAGGAGGAAACACTATGATCTGTAAAATCTGTAACGCTCAGATCGACGACAACGCATCGGTTTGCCCGTTTTGCGGCACGATGACAACGGTTGACGTTGATCCGAATCAGGCTGCACCGACGGAGATGCCCGATGCATCTGCATCGTCTTTCCCTGATCCTGCATCCCCTGCATTCAATGCACCGCAGGACGCACCGGCTTTCGGAAATGATGCCGCTGCGCCTGTCGCTCCGGCGGAGGATGTTCCGGCAGAGCCTGCTGCACCGGAAATCCCGGATGTACCGCTGTCCGATCCTGCACCGGCTTACACCGATCCGATGGCACAGCCGTCCCAGCCGCAGCCGTCTGCGGATCCGTACATGAACGGCGCTGGCGAGATCCCGAACGGTCAGCCGGTTCAGCCGAACTACGGCAATCCGAACAATTATAATAACCCGAATCCCAATAACTTCAATCAGGCTGCAACACCGCCTCCGATGGGCGGCGGCTATGGCAATATTCCTGATCCGACGTCTGATCTGGAGAAGCAGGCAGGCACCGTGCAGACACTCGGTATCGTTGCACTGATCGTAGCGATCGTGGTTGGTTTCTGCTGCTGCGCACTGGCAGGTCCGGGCGTTGGTATCGCAGGCCTGATCAAGTACAACAAGATCAAGGACAGCCTGTATCTGATCTCTCCGGAGGGACAGAAGAAGGCGAACACCGGTAAGATCCTGAGCATTATCGCGATCGTTCTGGGCGCTCTGGGCATCGTGGTCAACATCATCCTCATGGCGACCGGTGCGCTTGAGGGTATCACTGACGAACTGTAATGCCTGACAAAAAGCGAATGTTATTACTCATACCGCCGGTGTTGCTGCTGGCGGTATGCATCTTTCATGAAGCGCTTGCGCCAGCCGCAAAGACGGTCGGCGACCTCTACACCTGTCCGCTGCGTGCGGTGACGGGCATCCATTGCCCCGGCTGCGGCGGCACGAGGAGTATGCTGGAGCTGCTGCACGGGCATCTCGGCAAAGCGATCCATGACAACCCAGCCGCGCCGGTCATTGTACTGGTGGCGATTTTGTGGTACATCGAAAAGGTATTTGCGGCGTTCGGAAAGCGCGTCCGCCTGTTTCCGCGCAGTATGTGGTTCTGGGGCATTGCCGTCGGGATCCATCTGGTGTGGGCGGTGACGAGACTGTTCGTGCCCGAACTGCTGCCGCTGCCGCTTTCGTGATTTATCCGATCCGGAATCCCCGAACCTTCACGGTGTCGGGGATTCTTTGTTGACATTCTGCGGAAAATGTGGTACAATAAGTAGAATCATAGCAAAGGGAGGGAACAGCGATGCAGGAAACGCTGCCGGTGATCGCGGTCTGTTTTGAAGGCGCAGGGTTTGCGGTGTTTGCGGTGAGTCTTGGGTTCTGGCTGGTGAGTTTCCGGCGTGCAAAGAAAGCCGGTATCCTCGATTACAGTATGTTTGCGCTGCATCCGCTGTTTCTGATGACGGCGGTACTGGCTGGCGTTTTGCTGGTTGCTGCGGTGCGGTATTTGCGGCATGAGGAACTCATCGGCTTCCGCATGACCATCGGTGCAGCCGTGATGCTGCTCTCGCTTCTTGTGTGGAACACCGGATTTGTGACGAAACAGGGCTTTTCATGACCGGGAGCCGGTGCAATCCGCTGGCATCCCGACGGGAGAACGGCTTGTTGGTATTTGTCCCCGCGCGGCAGGATCTTCGCGTGTCAAAACCGATCGTTTACGAGAATACACCGGAGAATCGGGAGAAATTTGCATCGCTGATGCAGGAGAAGACAGAATGAATCCCTATATACTGCCCTCTATTGCAAAGCACAACACGTTGTGCTTTGGCAGAGGGCGTATAAACGTAGCGCTTAGCGGCACACAGTGCCGCCCCGCCGTCAAAGACGGCGGATTGCAAATCGTTATTACGATTTGCAATAGCGCGTAGTATAAAAAAGGAAAGATAACTATGCTGAAAGATAAAATCGAAGCCCATCTTCTTGAAGTGCAGCGCCCCTCACGTTACAGCGGCGGCGAAGTCGGGCAGGTCATGAAAGACAAGGATCAGGTCGATGTGCGCTTTGCGTTCTGTTTTCCGGACATTTATGATGTCGGCATGAGCCACCTCGGCATGAAGATCCTCTATTCGCTCATCAATGAGCGCGAGAATTACTGGTGCGAGCGCGTGTTTGCGCCGTGGGAGGATATGGAGGAGATCATGCGCCGTGAGAACATCCCTCTCTACGCACTCGAAAGTCTCGATCCGATCCGCGATTTCGATTTCATCGGGTTCACGCTCCAGTACGAGATGAGCTACACCTGCATCCTGAATATGCTCGATCTTGCAGGTGTTCCGATCCTGCAAAAAGACCGCGGGGAAGCCATTGCACCCATCGTCTGCGCCGGAGGGCCGTGCTGCTGCAATCCGGAGCCGCTGTGCGATTTCTTTGATCTGTTCATTCTGGGCGAGGGTGAGGAAGTCAACCTCGAACTCATGGATCTCTACAAGGAAATGCGCGATGCCGGCGCGACACGTTCGGAATTCCTCCGCGCGGCGGCAAAGATCGAGGGCATTTACGTTCCGTCGCTGTATGACGTGACTTACAACGAGGATGGGACAGTCTGTTCCGTGACCGCAAAGGACGGCGCTCCGGCAAAAGTCACCAAGCGTGTGATGGTCAATATGGACGAGAGCTACTACCCGAAAAATGTCGTGGTTCCGTTCATTGAGATCGTGCATGACCGTGTTTCGGTGGAAGTGCTGCGCGGCTGTATCCGCGGATGCCGTTTCTGTCAGGCAGGCTTTCTGTATCGCCCGTTCCGCGAGAAAACGGCGGAAACCATCTGTCGGGAGGGCATCGCACTTTGTGAGAATTCCGGATACGACGAATTGTCCCTGTCGTCGCTTTCGACCTCGGATCATTCGCAGATCGAGGGCGTGCTGGACGGCTTGCTTGAATATACAGCCGACAGGCATATCAACCTGAGCCTGCCGTCGCTGAGAATCGACAATTTCTCCGAGTCGGTGCTGGAAAAGATCACGACCGTCCGCAAAAGCGGTCTGACATTCGCCCCCGAAGCCGGAACACAGCGGCTGCGCGATGTCATCAACAAGAACGTCACCGAGGAAGAAGTCATGAACACCTGTTCCATCGCATTTCAGGGCGGTTACACGCAGGTGAAGCTCTACTTCATGATGGGTTTGCCGACGGAAACGGACGAGGACATTGTTGGCATCGCTGATCTGGCGCAGAAAGTCGTGAACCTGTTCTACGACACGCCCGACCGCCCGAAGGGAAAATTGCAGGTGAGCATTTCGACGGCGACGTTTGTGCCGAAACCGTTCACGCCGTTTGAATTCGAGCCGCAGACGGAGAAAGCCGAGATCATTCGCAAGCAGCAGGTGCTTCGCGCTGCCATCAAATCGAAGAAGATCAAGGCGAGTATGCACGTTTCGGATATTTCGCAGATGGAAGCCGTCCTCGCACGCGGCGACCGGCGCATCGGCGGCGTGCTGTATGAGGTCTGGAAGGACGGCGGACATCTCGATGCGTGGGATGATTTCTTCAAGGCGGAACGCTGGTATGCGGCGTTCGAGAAAAATGGCTTGGATCCGGCGTTTTATGCGAACCGTACACGCCCCTATGACGAGGTGATGCCGTGGGATCACTTAGATTACATGGTGTCGAAGAAATTCCTCATCCACGAGAATGAGAAAGCCCATGCCGAACAGACCACACTGCCCTGCCGTACCCACTGCGGCGGCTGCGGCGCAAACCAGTGTCTGGGGAGAGCGTGCTTTCCGAAGATAGAGAACTCCGACTGATGGCTTACTACAACAGAGAAACCGGATCGACCTTTGGATGGCTTCTTACGGTACTTTTTTCGCTGTTGACACTGACGGAGATATTTTTTCGATATCTGTTTCCTGAGAGGAGCCTTGCAGATTTCCCAGTATTGATTTTGGTGATTGGCACTATCATATTGTGGGGCGGAGCATTTCTATTATCACTTGTCATTGCAAGGTGGTTTGCCTCACAGCAACTGCGAGCTGAGCAGGATTCTGGCGTAAAGTGGCTCCTGTGGCTGGTGCTGGAATACGGTGCTATGGCTGCGATGAACGGTGCCTGTGTCTGGATATGGCATATAATGTGGGGTTGATGACATGAAAGACGATCGGATCGTATTTGGAAAACAAGGAGAACGAGCATGAAAGAATATAAGGTCATGACCGCAAAAGCAGATCCGAAGACGGAACAGCAGCCCGGCGTTAAGGCGTTTTTCTTTGGCAGCGACAGCGTCCTGACAGCGTCCGAGATCGCTGCCAATGCGGAAAAGCTCATGCAGCAGATGAGCCGTGAGGGCTGGGAGGTTCTGAGCATAATACCTGCGCCGTTTTACCGGCAGACAGG
>JAFPXW010000314.1 GCA_017394565.1 Oscillospiraceae bacterium
CAACTTTAGAAAGCAAGCGGGTGAAGGGTGACTCCCCACGGGGTGGGGAGATGCTGAGCCACGCGAAGCAGAGGGGACGGGGCATTCGCCGCAGCCCCCTGCATAAAATGCCCCCTTCCCGGGAAGGGGGTTGGGGGATGGGGGAAAGAAGGATGCCTGTTCAATTTGTTAAGTTGTTAGCATTGGTTTTATAATGGGAGTGCGTGATGCGTAGTGCGTAGTTAAGCGGTCAGACCGGCTTCTGGCTTCTGGGATGATCGGTGATGAAGTAAAAACTGCCCGAAAGCGAGAGGCTTTCGGGCAGTTTGGCTATTTTGAGCTTTTGGGCTTGTGATCTCCGAACTTTTCTCAAAAATCTCTTGTATTCTGCGCAGAATTGTGGTATAATCATAAATGTATATGTTCTCACGCAGGAGGTGCGGTATGGTTCAGATCGGGAACGAGTGGGATGTGCTGCTGGCGGATGAATTCGCCAAGCCCTATTATCAGGAATTGCGCCGGTTTCTGGCGGCGGAATACAGCCGCGGCACGGTGTATCCGGACAAGCACGATATCTTCAATGCGCTGCGCTACACGACCTACAGTCAGGTGCGCTGCGTCATCCTCGGACAGGATCCCTACCACGGCGCCGGACAGGCACACGGGCTGAGTTTTTCTGTGCGGCGCGGCGTGCAGATCCCGCCGTCCCTGCGCAACATCTATCAGGAGATCTTCAATGATACCGGCATCGACAACCGCGCATCCTGCGGCGAACTGATCCCGTGGACACAGCAGGGTGTCCTGCTGCTGAACACCGTCCTCACCGTGCGCGAGGGTGCGCCGCAGAGTCACCGCGGCATGGGCTGGGAATTGTTCACCGACCATATCATCCGGCTGCTGAATGTGCGTGAAGATCCCATCGTCTTTCTGCTGTGGGGTGCGCCTGCCGGAA
Source organism: Oscillospiraceae bacterium (assembly GCA_017394565.1). Taxonomy (GTDB): domain Bacteria; phylum Bacillota; class Clostridia; order Oscillospirales; family Ruminococcaceae; genus UBA3855. The sequence continues at coordinate 932 of JAFPXW010000314.1, forward strand.
AAAAGGCGGAACTTATCACCAATCCCTGCCACCTTGTCCTGAAAGCCGCACATCCAAGCCCGTTGTCGGCATCGAGAGGATTTTTTGGCTGCCGGCATTTCTCCCAGACGAACGAATTTCTGATGCGGCACGGATTCAGTCCGATCGACTGGACGATCCGATAAAAGCGCCATATTCTTACATAAACGAGGTTTTGACATTATGCTCTATTCTTTTGAAGTATTCCCTCCCAAGCCCACAACGCCGGTCGAGGAAGTCACCGGCTGCTTCGAGGCCCTTTCCGCCCTGAAACCGGATTTCATCAGCGTGACCTACGGTGCCGGCGGCGGTGTCAACGGCGGCAAGCTCACCTGCGAACTCGCCGCACGCCTGAAAAATGAATTCGGCATCAAGCCCGTAGCACATCTGCCCTGCATTTCCTACACGAAGGACGAGATCCGCGAGGTACTGGCGATGTTCCGCGAATACGGCATTAACGACATCCTTGCCCTGCGCGGCGACAAGAGCCCCGACCGTCCGGTCAAGGAGGATTTCCGCTATGCATCGGAGCTGGTCGAATTCCTGCGGCAGAACGGGGAATATCACATCTACGGTGCCTGCTATCCGGAGGTTCATCCGGAAGCACGTTCCGCCGCGGAGGACATCCGTCACCTCAAGGAGAAGGTCGATGCCGGTGCCAGTCACCTCATCAGCCAGCTCTTTTTCGATAACGATAGCTTCTACAGCTTCCGCGAAAAATGCGAGATCGCCGGGATCAATGTCCCCATCGAAGCCGGCATCATGCCCGTGGTCAATGCCGCACAGATCCAGCGCATGGTCAGCCTTTGCGGTGCTTCCCTGCCGCGGAAATTCACGGCGATGATGCAGCGTTTCGGGCATTCTCCGGAAGCCATGCGCGATGCCGGCATTGCGTATGCCGTTGACCAGATCGTCGACCTTGCCGCGAACGGCGCGGACGGCATCCACCTCTACACCATGAATAATCCCGTCGTCGCAAGACGCATCACCGAAGCCGTTTCCGGGATCCTGGGCAGATGATCTCCCTATCTCATGTGGATCGGGCGCAGGCGTTCCGGTATATGGGACTGCACACGGTACCCGATGCCCGGATGACAGCACTGGCAGACATCTGCGAGAAAAAACTTCTTGCCGCCGTTCTGCCGCGGTATACCTACAAGGTCTGTCCCGTCACGCCGACTCCCTCCGGCATCGTCTGCGAGGGCACGTCCCTCTGCCTGACCGGACAGGACATTCAGAATCATTTAAGCGGCTGCAGCCGTGTCATTCTGCTGTGCGCGACGCTGTCCGCCGGTGCCGATACCGTCATCCGCGCCTCCAGTGCGCAGGATGTCCTGTCCGGCATGATGATCGACGCGATGGCATCCGCCCTGACCGAACAGCTTTGCGATGCGGCGGAAAGCGAGATCCTGACGCGGTTTCCGGAGGAGTACCCGACATGGCGGTTTTCGCCCGGCTACGGCGATCTTCCGCTGGAAACGCAGGGGGATTTCCTTGCGGCGACCGATGCCGGAAAACGCCTCGGCGTGACGCTGTCCGCCGGCGGTCTCTGCGTCCCGACCAAGACCGTGACCGCGATCATCGGACTTTCCGCACAGCCCGTCCCGAAGGGCAAACGCGGCTGCGCCATCTGCAACCTCAAAGCTACCTGCCCGTATCGGGCGAAAGGAGTACATTGCACATGAATCTCATGCAGGACAGACAATTTTTGATCTTAGACGGCGGTATGGGAACCATGCTGCAAGCCAAGGGCTTACCGCTGGGTGGGATCCCGGAGGTCTGGAATCTCGAGCATTCCGACGACATCACCGCCATCCACCGTGCCTATGTGGAAGCAGGCTCCGATGTGGTCTATGCCAACACCTTCGGCTGTAACCGCCTGAAAATGGCGCGAACCGGTCACTCCGTCCAGGAGCTGATCGAAGCCGCGATCCGCTGTGCCAAGGCCTCCGGTGCGAGATACACAGCCCTTGACATCGGCCCGATCGGGCATATGCTGGAACCGACCGGCACGCTGAAATTTGAGGAAGCTTTCGACATTTTCCGCGAGGAGATCGAAGCCGGACGCGATGCGGATCTCATCGTGTTTGAAACCATGAGCGACCTGCTCGAAGTCCGCGCAGGGCTCCTTGCCGCGAGAGAATACGGCGAAGGCAAGCCGGTTTTCGTCACCATGAGTTTTGAGGAGAACGGCAGAACGTTTACGGGCTGTTCGATCTCCTCGATGGCGCTCACGCTCGAAGGGCTCGGCGCGGACGCCATCGGTGTGAACTGTTCCCTCGGACCGGAGGAACTCGTTCCCATTGTCGAGGAACTCTGCCGCTGGACGAATCTTCCGGTCATCGTCAAGCCGAATGCCGGTCTGCCCGATCCGGTGACGAACACTTATAATTTCACGCCGGAGAAATTCGGCACCTGTATGCAGAAATTCGTGGAAATGGGCGCCGTCATCCTCGGTGGCTGCTGCGGCACGAATCCGGATCACATCCGCGCCGTCCACGAGATGCTCCGGACGCAGACTCCCGTGGAGCGCCATCCGGTCATTCCGGCGGCGGTCTGCTCCGCGAACAAGACCGTCGTGATCGACCAGCCGCGCATCATCGGCGAGCGCATCAACCCGACCGGCAAAAAACGCTTCAAACAGGCGCTCATGGAGCATGACATTGACTATATCTTAGGGCAGGCGATCGCACAGATCGACGCCGGTGCGGACATTCTCGATGTCAATGTGGGACTGCCGGACATTGACGAGCAGGAGATGATGGTGTCCGCGGTCAAGGCGATCCAGGGCATCACGGACACGCCCTTGCAGCTCGATACCACCGATCCGAAGGCGCTCGAAGCAGGCCTTCGCATCTACAACGGCAAGCCCATCGTCAATTCCGTCAACGGCGAGGAGGAATCCCTGAACACCGTGCTTCCGCTTGTGAAGAAATACGGTGCGGCCGTGGTCGGACTCACACTCGACAAGGGTGGCATCCCCAAGACCGCAGAGGGCAGATTCCAGATCGCCAAGCGCATCCTCGACCGCGCCCTCTCCCTCGGCATCCGCCGGGAGGACGTGTACATCGACTGCCTGACGCTGACGGCTTCCGCAGAACAGGCAGGCGTGATGGAAACGCTCCATGCCGTGACGCGCGTCAAGCAGGAACTCGGTCTGCGAACGGTTCTGGGCGTGTCGAATATCTCGTTCGGACTGCCGAGCCGTGAGCTTGTCACGCGGAATTTCCTGACGATGGCGCTGTATGCCGGACTTGACCTGCCGATCATCAATCCGAACACGGAGAGCATGACGCAGGCGGTACGCACATATAAATTACTGGCGAACATCGACAAGAATGCTGTGGATTTCATCGCGCATTACGGCGCAGAAACGGCACCGGCCCCTGCCGCAAAGCCGGCATCAGGCAGCATGAGTCTGGGCGCAGCGATCTCCGCCGGA
>JAFPXW010000315.1 GCA_017394565.1 Oscillospiraceae bacterium
CACATCGCCGTAGGAAGCAGTTGCGGAAGCAGAACCGGAAGTCGGCTGGAGGTCAGCATCCGGCGCACCGTCGGGAGCGACACCCCATACCTGAGCGCCCTCCGCATACATGGTCAGACCGTCGGTCAGCTCCGGTGCCACGTTCAGCTCCTTGCCGATCTCGTCCGCAGTACGGATCTGGGTACGGCTGTAGTCATTGGTCGGATCCCATACCTGCTTGTAGTCCGCAGTCAGCTCCGGATTGACCAGTGCAAACTGGAACTGCTCTGTGCCATAGAACTTGTAGTCCGGGAAGTGCAGGTTGACATAGCAGTCGCCGTCGTCGGTGTACTGTACCATTGTTGCGTCAACGACATATTCACCGTTGGTCGCAGACTTGATGGAATCGTAATCCGCACGCAGCTCCAGATCCTTCAGAGAAAGACCGGCTTCGAGCAGCTCGGAAATGTTGAAATAGTAACGAATGTCGAATTCGCCAAGATAGCGCGGCGGCAGGAATGCGTGGTTGTCGATCTCGATGAGCACCTGTGTGGAACGGGCATCCTCCTGACCGACAGCGGCCTTGACGGTGTATTCCACGATCTCACCCTTCATGCTTTCCTCAGACGGCGGGAAATTCTCCATCGGCTTGTCGCCGGCCTCCTTGCCGTAGTAGTAATACAGACCAGCGCAAGCGCCTACGAAACCGGCGTTGTAGTCAACAGCGACTTCGTTGTAGATGTAGTCCTTGGTCTCGTCACGGTGCCAGTCATTGGCATCCGGACCGCCGACCAGAGCGCCCCAGAGAACGTGTACCTGATCCGCCGGATCGTCCATATTCAGCGTGGTAGAGCCGTGAGCTGCACGGTGGTGCGGATGGCACGCGCCGTTTTCGAGGTCGTAGCCAACGATGTAGCTTCTGCCCATCGGGTTATTGCCCATGATGTATTCCATCTGTCCCTTCGACCACTCGACAAACGTCATATCGCCGGTTTCCTTGGCGTAGACCATCGCTTCGAGCTGTGCGGCGGTATCGTAACGAGCCGAACCGTAGTCATTGAGCATTGCAAAGCCGGCAGGCGTTTTCTTCAGCCAAGCGCCGTCTGTTTCCGGCAGATCAGCGATCTCGGAAGCGGTGATGGTCGTGTTCCAGACCTGATCGTCAGGGCCGAAGTACTTGTGTGCGGTGACAGCAGCCGGCAGTCCGGTCGCCTTTGCAGCGTCCTCCGGTGTCATACCGGACCAGAATTCGAGGTTCCAGCGGAAGATGTACCAGTCACGGGAGCAATTGGTGATCGGCGCCAGCTTTGCGAAAACGCCGCCCCAGACGGTATCCCAGCAGTGAACCCAGATGTTCTGCCAGCAGTTGCCGGTGTCCTTGATGATGCGCTTGATGTAGCCGGTGTACGGATGCGCACCCATGTCGCCGGTGATGTCCTCATTCACATGAATGATATGGTCGATGTAATCCCAGTCCTCGGTGCAGGTGTACAGCCAGACAGCTGCCCACGCCAGCTCGTCATAGTCGTAGCTGGAGGTATAGAAACCGCCGTCGTAACCGAGGGAAGTAACTGTCATCGAGGAATTCTCGACATTCTTGTTGACTGCATCCGGATCGTCCTCAGAATAGCCTTCCTCAGCGTCCTTGTCCGTCTGACCGGCAGTCTTGCCGTCCGCATTGGTCTTGCCTTCCTCAGCGTGCGTTTCGCGGGCGAATTTGTACAGTGCCTTTGCAGCTTTCAGGGATTCCTCCGCATACTTCGGATCGGTCTCCTTGAAGTTTAGATAATTGACAGCAAGCGATGCCGCAACGCCTGCACACATATCGGATGCCGGCGTGTCCTTCGTTGCGAAGTATGCCGAGCGGTTGTAGTCCAGCAGCCATGTACCCTGCAATTCCGGTGTCAGCCAGTAGTTGTGGTCGATGTTACCCTCGCCGACCTGATAGCAGAACGCCAGCACATCTTCGCCGTTTTCATCGTAATACAGGCACTTGAGGTAATAGTCATTGAACCAGCGGAGGATGTCCTCGGTGTGTTCTGCCTGACCTGCATCCTCGTAAGCCTCGCGGAATTCGTAGTAGCCCCAGCCGATGGTGGAAGCGGCATAGCTGCCGGGGAGGCAGAACTGTACGCAGTCGCCGGCATCGTGCATACCGCCGGCCACGTCAATGGTACCGTCACCGTCGGGATCGAGGATGTCCTTGTGGGCGTCGATGAATTCCTGGGAGAGATTCGTGCCGGCCTTTGCTTCGGTCATCGGGATCAGCGGAACGTGTGCATCCTCGGTGTGGCAGTCGCCGCGCCATTCGAGGTTGCCGCCGGTGATGCCTTCGCCGCACTTGTTCGCATCATAAAAATAGAGCGAAAGCTGGAGCGCCTTGGCGAAATTCACATCGACAGGCTTCAGTGTGTCCGGATCGGGGAAGGTCTTGTCCTCATCCGCGATGGGATCGAGCTCCTCGCCGGCAGTTGCAGCAGCCGGCAGGATCCCGGTGCCGGTCATCAGCACCGCCGCACCTGCCAGAAGCGCAAGCATTCGTTTGCCAAAGTGTTTTTTCATGCATATCCTTCTTTCTGAAAGTCTGAGAGCAAGCTCTCCTGTAAAATAAAAAACGATCAGAATACCGTGCAGGGTACGCAGCTTCCGGCACGATACCTTTTAGGTATGTTGACACTAAGCCTTATATGCATCTTTTTGACAGAATTTGCACATGATTTTAGTTTCAATACACCTATTAGTAATTATACCATATTTTTTTCCGTTCTGCAATAGGATTTGGCTTGCTTTTTGAAAAATTCTATAAATTTTTCTCTAAATTTTTAACTAAAAAACCAGCCTGTCTCTGGACGGCAGACAGAAAGGATCCCCTGTTCGCTGTAAGCGGACAGGGGATAGATGAAGGAATGGTGAGAAAATGCATGAAACTGCATCATGAACGTCCTGGAGAAAGAAGATGAGCGTTCTGATGCCACAAGAACCGCTGGATCGTATGGCAGCCGATCGTAAACGGGAATTGACAAGTTGTCTAATTATGATAGCTTGCTGTTTCTGTTTCTTGTGTATTTTTATTATACCACATCCGGAGGGAACTGTCAACCCCCTGAGAGGGATATCCCGTGAACAAAGTGTGAATATTTGGTGAATCTGCGGAAAATTCTGGCTTCCTTTGGATAAAAAATCTAAAAAATTACAAAAAGTACTTGAATTGGATCGGATTTTGTGATACAATCATTTTACAGAAGTTTGAATAGATTTGCTTGATGAATGAAGCAACAAATCAAGGAGGTAGTGACAATGAAGAAATCAAAACTGACCGCGGTGCTGCTGGCAATGGGGATGCTGTTCTCCGGAATGCAGGCGTCCGGCGTATCCGCAGGCGGAACGCGCGTTTCCGTCCACGATCCGTCCATCATCAAGGACGGCAGCACCTATTATGTATTCGGCTCGCACATTGATGCCGCCAAATCCACCGACCTGATCAACTGGAAGACGTTCACCAATGGCTACACAACGCCAAACAACGTGGAATTCGGCGACCTTTCTGCCAATCTTGCCAAGGCATTCGCATGGGCAGGTGAGGATCTCGGCGACTGCAAGGGCGGCTTTTCCGTATGGGCGCCGGATGTCATCTACAATCCGGATTTCGTGAATTCCGACGGTACAAAGGGCGCGTATGTGATGTATTTCTGCACTTCGTCCGACTACCGCACGTCAGTCATCGCATATGCGACTTCCAAGAATATTGAAGGCCCGTATACGTTTGTCGATACGCTGATCTATTCCGGTTTCACGGACACGAATATTTACTGGGAAGGCACGACACGTTCACGCCGCTACAACAACACCAACATCGACGAACTCATCGACGCCGGCGAAGTCACTTACAACGATGCGTGGTTCAGCAACCACCTGTTCAACAATCAGATGTATCCGAATGCCATTGATCCGACGATTTACTACGATACGGACGGCAAGATGTACATGACCTACGGTTCGTGGTCAGGCGGTATCTTCACGCTGGAGATCGACAAGGCGACCGGCCGTGCGATCCATCCCAAGACCGGCACCACGTCTGACGGCAGAATGGTGGACAGCTATTTCGGTACAAAAATTGCCGGCGGCTACGGAAAATCCGGTGAGGGCCCGTTCATTGAATACAACGCAGATACGGGATATTATTACCTCTGGACGGTATACGGCGGACTGTTCTCGGACGGCGGATACAATATGCGTGTGTCCCGTTCCAAGAGCCCGATGGGACCGTTCACCGATCCCTCCGGCAAGTCCGCAGTCCTCGCATCCAGCACGAATCTCGATACGGTCGGTCTGAAGGTCATGGGCAACTACAAGTTCTCCTGCCTCGACCGCGCGTACATGGCCTGCGGTCACAATTCCGTCCTGAAGGACGATGACGGACAGTGGTATCTGTTCTATCATGCGCGTTTTGATGACGGTTCGGAGTATCACGAGGTCCGCGTACACTCGATGTGGTTCAATGAGGACGGCTGGCCGGTCGTAGCGCCGTTTGAATATGCCGGCGACAAGATGGCAGAGGGCGGCTATGAGGAATCCGATATTGTCGGTACTTACGAATTCATCAACCACGGCAATGCAACGGATGGCGTTATTATCAATTACCAGACCATCAAGCTGAACGCTGACGGCACCGTCACCGGCGATGTGACCGGCAAGTGGGAACAGGCGGCGGATTCTGCGGCGGCGACACTGACGCTGGGCGGACAGACTTACCGCGGTTACTTCCTCGCGGCGAAGAACGAGAAGAACAAGGATGTTATGAGCTTCACCGCCGTGGGCAATAACAACCAGACCGTCTGGGGCGCTAAGACCGATGCTTATACCGGCAATCCGCGCAGCTTCAACGGCGACTACACCAATGCCGACAATGTGCTGGTGTTCAACTGGGATTCCGTCGGAAAGCCGGGGACAGCGACTAAGATCGGCAGTACGGATCTGCTGTCAGGCGTCAGCTACTACATCGTGAACAAGAACAGCAATCTGTCCCTCGACCTGCCGAACGGCGCGGTCGATGCCGGAACGAATCTCCAGCAGTGGGATCTCAACGGCAGCTTTGCGCAGCAGTGGCGGATCATTGCGGATGCGGACGGCTATTGCCGGATCGCGGCAGTCGGTGACGAGAGCAAGGTCATCGCCGTTGCATCGAATTCCGCGGCAGACGGCACGAATGTCGAACTCCAGACCTACACCGGCGCAGACAACCAGCGCTTCAAGGTCGTGGAAAGCGACGGCTATTATGCATTCCTGTCGAAATGCTCGGCAGACAAGAGCTGTCTGGATGTGTTCGAGTGGTCGAAGGAGAACGGTGCGAATATCTCGCAGTATCCGTACAATGCGTTCGACTGCCAGCTCTTTACGGTCAAGCCTGTGTATCCGGCGGTGAACAACGGCAATTATCAGATCCGTGTGCTGAATGCAGATTCCACCGTCGCACTGTGGAAAGACCAGACGGTCGTTTCTCTGGAGAAGCAGTCTGACGGCACTTACCAGATCACATCAGAAAACGGCACCGGAACCTGCACGATCCTCTGCAATAAGGACGGCAGCTATCGCCTGTCAAGCGGCGAGCAGTGGATCGACGCGATCCTCGAACCGACCGTGGAAGCCCCTGTCCCGACGGAGGCATCCACCGAACCGACACAGCCGGTGAAGATCCGCGGTGATGTCGATGCCGTCTATGGTCACGGTGCCGCCCGTGCTTTCAAGGAAACCGGTGATCATGCGCATAGTGGTTGATTTACCGGCGCCGTTGGGGCCGAGCAGGCCGACTATCTGTCCGGTTGGTATGGAAAAGCTGATGTCGTTTACGGCACGGAATGTC
>JAFPXW010000316.1 GCA_017394565.1 Oscillospiraceae bacterium
CCCCCCAAGTAGGGGGCTATTTTTGCAGGGGGATGCGGCGAACGCCCCGTCCCCTCTGCTTCGCGATGCTCAGCATCTCCCCACCCCGTGGGGAGTCACCCTGCACCCACAAAATTCATAAAATGGGGACGTAAAATGATAAAAATTGATTTCCGTGGGCAATTTTTCACCGGGCACGCTCAGATCGCATAGACTACAGGGAAAGGAGTGTGCCTATGGCTACTATCAGTTTATGCATGATCGTGCGAGATGAGGAACCAGTTCTGCGGCGATGCCTGGCCTCTGTCTGCGATGCCGTTGATGAGATCATCATCGTGGATACCGGTTCGACTGACAAAACGATGGAAATTGCAGCGGAATTCACTGACAAGATCTACAGATTCCCCTGGATCGATGATTTTGCCGCAGCAAGGAATTTCGCCTTCTCGAAAGCGACCTGTGACTATCAGATGTGGCTGGATGCCGATGATGTGGTGCCGCCGGAAAGTGCGCGTCAGCTTGCAGCGTTGAAGCAAACTCTGACGGCTGATGCAGTGATGCTCCCCTACCACGTTGCCTTCGATGCCGAAGGACTGCCGGCGATGACCTATGACCGGGAACGTCTGCTGCGGCGTGCCTGCGGGTTTCGGTGGGAAGGCGCTGTCCACGAAGCCATTACGCCTGCCGGAACTGTGCTCCGGGCAGATATTCCCATCGAACACCACAAGGAATATGTCAATGATCCGGACCGGAATCTGCGAATTTTCCAGAAAATGCTGGATTCCGGCGCCGTACTGTCACCGCGGGAACGATATTACTATGCACGGGAGCTTTTCTATCATGAGGCATTTGGTGACGCTGCTGCGCAGTTTCGCGCATTTCTGGATACAGACGGCTGGACGGAGGACAAGATCAGCGCGTGTCTTTTGCTCTCAAAATGCGAATCCGCCCTCGGAAATGAGAAAGAAGCCGATATTGCGCTGTTTGAGAGCTTTCTGTATGACCGTCCCCGCGCGGAGATCTGCTGTGAGATCGGACGTCGCCGTCTGGATGCTGCACAGTATGAACAGGCGGTTTTCTGGTATGAAACTGCCTTGTCTGCACCGTTTCCGGAGCAAGGCTTTCAGACGGCGGATGACCATGATTACATTCCGTTGCTCCAGCTGTGTGTTTGTCACGATCGGCTTGGGAACACCCGGAGGGCTTACGCATATAATGAAAGAGCAGGACGTATTAAGCCGCACGACGCGGCAGTCCTTGCAAACCGACGTTATTTCCGCGAATGTAACCTGAAATGATTGGAGGAACCGCTATGTATTCCTGTGGATATGATGCCCTTTCGATCCCGATGCCCTGCCCGCCGTGTCCGCCTTATCCGCCCATGCCGCCTGTGCCCCCTGTTCCGCCGACTCCGCCGGTACCGCCCTTTGTACCGACTGGTATTACCGGTGCCACGGGTGCGACAGGTGCCACTGGTCCGACCGGCGCAACTGGCACAACCGGTACAACCGGCCCGACCGGTCCGACTGGCGCGACAGGTGCCACGGGTGCCACGGGCGTTACCGGTGCGACCGGCGCAACCGGAACAGTTGTCCCTGCGGCTGCGGTAGCACCTCTCGCCCCCACCGCGACAACAGAACAGATCGTCACGCAGTTCAATGCCCTGCTGACCTCGATGCAGGCTGCGGGACTTCTCGCATAAATCAGATCCGCTTTATGGCGGTGGGAACGTAAAAAACAGAAGTGCCGGATGATACTACGCGCTCTGCCAAAGCATATCGTGTTGTGCTTTGCAATAGAGGGCAGTATATAAAAAACACCTGCGGATCCCATCACAGGATGAGATCCGCAGGACGATCAGCAGATGTATCTTAGAGCATTTTTGACACAGCTTCTGCAATTTTCTCCGGAACGATGCCGAGCTCATTCAGGAGCGCATTGGCATCATATCGGTCATAGAACTTCTTTTCCAGTCCATAGCACTTGACCTTCATGGAGGAATCTCCATAATAAGCAGCGATCTTTTGTCCGAAGCCGCCGTCTGTCACGCCATCCTCAAGTGTCACAACGACCTGGTGCCCGGATTTCAGCGATTCCAGCAACTCCGTGTCAAGTCCTGTGATGTAACGCGGATTGATGAGTGTCGCGTGGATATTCTGCGAAGCGAGCGCCTCCACAGTCTGTTCGCCGATCTGATAGAAATCGCCAAGCGCGATCACCGCAACTGTATCGCCCTGTTTTGTGATCTCAAAACGATTCAGGTCGCTGTAATCCTTCTGGAACGTGCGGTCGGAATGGATCACGCCGTTTGCAGGTACGCGGACCGCGACCGGATACTGCTTCTGTTCAACCGCCCAATCGACCATTGCGACATATTCCTCTGCGCAGGTCGGTGCCAGGTACACGAGCTGCGGGATATTGGCAAGCAGGGGGATATCGTAAATGCCGAGATGTGTCACATCGTTCATCCCCCACACGGAAGCCGCAAACACGAGGAATGTGACAGGATTCGTGTTGATGCACACGTCCTGCAAAACCTGGTCAAATGTTCTCTGGATAAAGGAACTGTATACACCGTATACCGGCTTTCCGCCATTCTTTGCGATTCCCGATGCAAGCGCTACTGCCGTTTCCTCGGCAATGCCGACATCAAAGAACTGCTCCCGGAATGCTTCACGCTTGTCTGCTGTAAAGCCCATGACGGTCGGCGTTGCAGACGTAATGGCGCAGACGGCCTTGTCCTTCTGCATCTTCTCCATCAGGTAATCGCCGGTGATGCTGCTGTAATTCTCTCCGCCGCCGCTGAATTTCGGCTTGCCGGTCTCGGGATCGAACGGCACCGACCAGTGCCAGTTTTCCTTATGTGTCTCCGCAGGCGTATAGCCCTTGCCCTTCAAGGTCACGATATGCAGAACGACCGGCTTCTGCGAGTCCTTGACCTTCTGGAATGCGCGGATCAGCTGCTCGAGATCATTGCCGTCTGCGACGAATTCATAATCCAGCCCCATCGCCGTAAACAGATTGGTCTCTGCCTTACCGTTCCCCTCTCGCAGTTCCCTGAGATTCTGGTACAGACCGCCGTGATTTTCTGCGATCGACATATCGTTGTCATTGACGACGATGATGAAATTCGACTGCATCTCGCCTGCAAAATCCAGTCCCTCCAGTGCTTCGCCGCCGCTGAGGGAGCCGTCGCCGATCACTGCGATGATATTCTCCGTGCCGCCTGTCAGATCTCTTGCCTTCGCAAGGCCTGCTGCAAGGCTCACCGATGTGGAGGTATGACCGATATTGAAAAAGTCATGCTCACTCTCCTCAGGATTGGTATAACCCGATACATCATCGAAGTGCGCTTCCTCCATATAGGCAAGCTTCCGCCCGGTCAGCATCTTGTGCGGATACGTCTGATGCGATACATCAAAAACGAACTTATCGACCGGCGAATGAAATACATAATGCATCGCGATGGTCGCTTCGACCATGCCGAAATTCGGTCCGAAATGACCGCCGTGCTTGGAAAGCCGGTTCATCAGCGCATCACGGATGTCCTGCGCCAGCATTTTCAGCTCATCCATCGAGAGTTTTTTCAGGTCCTGGGGACTGTCGATCTGTTTCAGAATATCGTACATGAATCATTCTCCTTACTGTGGCAGTGACTTGGTTTGTTCAATTATTTCTACTTCCTGTGACATTTTTCTGCGCTGCCTGCGGCCGCCAGAACCTTATACTACGCGCTTTGCAATAGAGGGCAGTATATCATGCGGTGTCATCAGAGATATTATAGCATCATTCTGACACGATGTCAATACAATGCGGAGGTTTTTCCTAAAATCAGCATACTATACAAATCATTGCCGCTCACATTTGTGCAAAACCCCAGAAGCCAGACAGCCCGCGCCCAGCCTCAAAAAAGCATCGTTTTTAGGCAATACCGCACAAAGGACAGCGCGTCAGATGCGCCGCAGATTTTTCGTCAGATTGTACAGTGACGACGACGCGATACTGTATGTATCGCTAGGAGGAACTGTGCAAGATGACGGAAAAGATGGGGGGCAGATGATGTGC
>JAFPXW010000317.1 GCA_017394565.1 Oscillospiraceae bacterium
CAGGCAGCCAGCGAGTTTACGAGCGCAGCTGATCGCTTATGCAGAGCAGGGGGCCCAGGGTGGGGGGAAAGAAGGATGCCTGTTCAATTTGTTAAGTTGTTAGCATTGGTGGGGAGTCACCCTGCACCCTGCTATGCCTTGCGGCAAGCGCTAAAGTTGTTGGCATTGTGCCCCAGCCACCCCTTTGCTTTCTGAAGTTGTTAGAACCTGTCCAATTTGCAAAGCCCTTAGGATTGCTCCAAACTCACCCCAGCCCCTCCACATCCGCATACGAAAGCGACGGATGCAGGGCGAGATTGATGCCGCACGCGACGAGGTGCGCCGCCTGCGCGATCAGACGATCCACATCACGCGGCGTGACCATCATCTCCTCACGCATGGGCAGCGGACGCCGGCCGGTCAGGTCCTCCGCGATGGTGCGCATCCCGATGACCGTCGGCACGCCGATGCCGATGACCGGGACGCCGAATGTCGCGAAGTCCAGCGCCGTGCGGTGATTGGCGACACCGCTGCCGGGCGAGATCCCGGTGTCGCTGATCTGGATGGTCGTCCCCAGGCGGTCGAGCGACGAACACGCCAGCGCATCCACGGCAATGACTGCCGTCGGCTGAATATGGCGCGATACCGCCAGAAACAGCTCCGCCGATTCGATCCCCGTCTGCCCCAGAACACCGCCTGCCAGCGCCGCCACGGGACGCAGGGCACGCAGGAATTCCGCATCTCCGGCGGCGAGCTCCTTCCGGAGATGGCGCGTGGCAAGGATCCTGGAAACGACACGCGGGCCGAGTGCATCCGGCGTAATATCGGCATTTCCAAGCCCTGCCACCAGCACACACCCCTCCTCCGGCACAAGCGGCTGCAATTCCGCCGCAAGCTCCTGTGCCATCCCCTCGTAATCGTCCGAAAACCGCGAGAGCGCTTGCCCTTCGAGCGTGATATAACGGCCTTTCGGCTTGCCGAGGGGCGCTCCGGCCTCGTTGCTCGTGATGTGGATGTCGGTGATGCGGAAATATTTCCCCCGCGTGCGCTCCACGATGCCCTCCCGTTCACGGACGGCGGCAAGGGATTCGAGCGCAAGATCGGTTCGGTTTGGCATGGCGTTGCTCCTTTCTGGATGCAGAGTGCGTAGTGCGTGGTGCGTAGTGCGTAGTTAAGGTGTGCCTGTGGCACGGGATTTAAAAAACAATGGCATAAAACTTGCGGTGATCTGGGGTTGGTCGCTGATCCCATTTGTAAAGCTGCCGACATCCCCCATTCTTAGTAAATTCGCCGAAAAAGTGGAAAACTTTTCATTTCTTTTTCGTGAAAAAGCGTCTTGCAATTTCCGGCGAATCATGGTATAATACAATGTAGGTATAGTAACGGCATACTATGCGCGGGCGACCGTATCGTCCGAAAGCAGCTGTGTCTCACTGCTTTCTTATTTTATGCCGGATCGGATGATTCATTCATCCATCGTATCACAAAGAACGAGGAGGTGCCCACAAAATGCCGAACATTAAGTCCGCTAAGAAGAGAGTTAAGGTTAACAAGACCAAGGCCGAGGCTAACAAGGCAAGAAAGTCTAATCTCAAGACCATGATCAAGAAGGCTGAGCTGGCTGCTGCAAACAACACAGCAGACAAGGAAGCTGCAGTAAAGACTGCCATCAAGCGCGTTGATCAGGCTTGCGCTCACAACCTGCTGCACAAGAACAATGCAGCTCGCAAGAAGGCGCATCTGGCAAAGCTCCTGAATGACTAATTCTTGAGTAGAGCATAATCCCCCGTCCGATCTCACACGGACGGGGGCGTTTTTTTGACGTAAGAGCCTAAGATCAGGTTAAATTACGCATTGCTGATGGCGCGGATGTCCTCCGGCGTTTCGTCGCCGATGCGGAAGAGCAGCGTCGAACACCAGACCGCCGACAGCGCGACCAGAATATAGGTGATCCGGCTCAGGATGGAGTCGGCACCGCCGAACAGCCATGCCACGAGGTCAAACTCGAACAGCCCGACCAGTCCCCAGTTCAGACCGCCGACGATCAGCAGCGCCAGAAAGATCTTGTCCCAGATGTGGTTGCGATTCATAAAGGATTCCCTCTTTTCTGCGAGCCGCGTTTTGCGCAGTGCGGCTCGCATTCTTTTGGGGAAAACGAGGCACTTTCGCAGGCTCACGACGTTAGTATGGCGCATCCTGCCGGAAATAGTGATGGGAAATCTTGTCATTCTCAAATGACAGTTTATTTTTAAATCAATCACTTCGTTCATATTAAGTTCATAAAACTGCGTACAAATTTCATGATTTCTATTGACATTTGCAGAAAAAAACGTTATAATATGTATGAGAGCCTGTCTATGAGACAGGAACTAACAAGAAAGAAGATGATGTATTATGAAGAACATGACGAGAATCCTCGCTGGCATCCTGAGCCTCTCCCTACTGCTCGCTGCGACGGGCTGCTCGGCAGAACAGGCGGAAACCAGCAGCCATTACAAGGAGCAGGACGAAGTTTCCATCGCAGAAGCGACTGTGGAGAACGCCGACGACCTCGGCGGCGACACGATCTATTGGCTCGCGACCTATGACATCAATCCGACCAACAACAACGACCGCAGCGTCGCACTCACACTGTTCGAGGATCAGTTCCACGGCAAGGTGGAGTGGGTGCAGTGTACCTCCGAAAACAAGTTCGACACCCTCACCAACCGCATCAACGGCGGCGATCCGGTCGATATGTTCCCCTATGAGTGGGACGCGCTCCCGAACGGCGTTTACAAGGGGCAGTATCAGCCGCTGGATGACTACATCGACCTCGATGACGAGATGTGGGACGGGATGCGCGATGCCATTGATATGTATGCCTACAACGGGCAGCATTACGTCGTTCCGTATGCCATCTCCGATCCGCTGCTGATCACCTATTCCCGCCAGCTCTGCGACGAGAACGGTCTGGACGATCCGTATGAACTGTATCAGGACGGCGACTGGGACTGGGACGCTTTCATGGAAATGATGAAGAAATTCGTTGCCAATGGTGACGGCTCGACCGAGCGTTACGGCATTGCCGGCTGGTTCGGTCAGGCGCTGGTGCAGTCCACCGGCAAGACCGTTGTCAATTTCGACGGCAAGCAGTTCACGAACAATATTTCTGATCCGGACATCGAAGCGGCCGAGAACCTGATGGCTGAGATCCACAGCCTGAATCTCTACGATCCGAACTGGTACAGCTACTTCCCGGATGCCGGCAATATCCTGTTCTACGGCATGGCGGACTGGTCGCTCAACGGCTCGAATGCAAATAACCCCGATGCAGACATCATGGTCGTTCCGTTCCCGAAGAGCCCGGATGCGGATGACTACTACCTCTGCGGCAACTACGCAGCCAAGATGCTCGTCAAGAATTCCACCAAGGGCAAGGCAGTCGGCACTTACATCATGTGCGAGCGTCTGGCGGAGATGACACCGGAATACCAGGCGGCTGCGAAGGAAAAGGCGCTGATCGTCGAGAAGTCGGCTTCCGGCGTGACACTGGGCTACAGAACCGAGGAGCAGTACGACGCGATCATGGACTACAAGAACGATACCACGACGGTATTTGATTTCGGCTACGGCATGGGCAGCACAATGTACGGCGACGGTGAGTACACCTACGAAACCCGCGGCATCATGAACAACCTGATGGATGCGCTGCTGACCTATCCGGATTCCGTGGACAGCTGGGCAGTTCTGCGTGATAACTGGTCGGCTGCGATCGACGATGTGCTGAAGACCTACAACGAGGCACTCCAGTAAGTTTTTTTGGAAAAAGATACCACCCAGAAAGCCCGGGAGGCAGGCAAAACTTGTCTGCTCCCGGGCTTTTGGCTGTCACCCCGCGATCAAAAAGAACTCCGCCGGAGCGTTTGCTTTGGCGGAGTTCTGCTTATGGCAATACCGCACAAAGGACAGCGCGTCAGATGCGCCGCAGATTTTTCGTCAGATTGTACAGTGACGACGACGCGATACTGTATGTATCGCTAGGAGGAACTGTGCAAGATGACGGAAAAGATGGGGGGCAGATGATGTGC
>JAFPXW010000318.1 GCA_017394565.1 Oscillospiraceae bacterium
ACCGCAATGCCCTTTTCGATCTTCGCTGCATCCGGATGCACCGGATTGAAGTATGCACCGATCAATGGCACTGTTTTGCCAGCTTTCCGGAAGGCCTCGCGAAACTGCTCCGCCCGTTCTTTTGTAACCGCATCCGGCGCATAAGCGATGTCCTCCAGGCACTTGTAGGCCACAAGCTGGACGCCCTCCAGACCGTGCCGGTCAAGTTCGTGAATGATCGCTGTTTCGCCATTTACACCAAGATCATGAGCGCGGATGAACAGCTTCATCATCGCTGCACACGACCGGAAGCATCACCGCCGGCAAGTGCCTCGACATCCGCACGGGTAACAAGATTGAAGTCGCCCGGGATGGTGTGCTTCAGCGCAGACGCTGCAACCGCAAATTCCAGCGCTGCCTTGAAATCCTTACCGTCATTCAGTCCGCAGATCAGACCGCCTGCGAAGGAATCACCGCCGCCGACACGATCCACGATCGGTGTGATATGGTACTTTCTCGAATGATAGAACTCTCTGGTCTCGCCATCCATGATGCAAGCTGACCAGTCGTTATCAGATGCGGAATGGCTCTCACGCAGCGAGGAGATCACATAGCGGAAACCGAATTTGTCGATCATCTGATTGAAAATGTCCACGTAGCCGGAAAGCTCCAGCTCACCCTTTGTGACATCCGTTGCGCCGGGCTTGAAGCCGAGAACCTTCTCGGCATCTTCTTCATTACCGATGCAAACGTCAACATACTGCATCAGATTTGTCATGACCTTCTGTGCCTTTTCGGAGCTCCAGAGCTTCTTGCGGAAATTCAGGTCAACGGAAACCGTCACGCCATGCTTCTTGGCAGCCTTCAGTGCTTCCTCCGTCACCTGCGTAGCAAGGTCAGAAATTGCTGGGGTAATACCGGTAAAATGGAACCAGTCCGCGTCCTTGAAAATTTCATCAAAGTCAAATGCAGAGGCCGGAGCGGTAGCGATCGAGGAATGTGCTCTGTCGTAAACGACGTTAGATGCACGCATTGCAGCGCCGGTTTCCAGGAAATAAATACCCAGACGCTCGCCGCACTTGGCAATGTGTTTGGTCTCTACGCCGTACTTTCTCAGCGCTGCCACTGCACTTGCACCGATGGGGTTATCCGGAACTGCTGTCACAAATTCCGCATCGTGACCGTAATTGGCAAGCGACACAGCCACATTCGCTTCGCCGCCGCCGTAGTTGATGTCGAACTCCGTCGCCTGAATGAATTTCTCATTTCCGGGTGTCGAAAGGCGGAGCATGATCTCGCCCATTGTTACAATCTTAGCCATAATACTCTATCTCCTTTTCATCGGAATATCGGTAAATTGATTACTTCTTTTCAACCAGGTGTACTGCGAAGCCGCCGATCTCATCCGTAAGATAAACAACGGTCATTCTGCCTTCTGCGTCGTATTTTGCTGTGGAAAGATCTGCCTGCAAGCCCTTGTGTGCCAACTGATACACCGCACGCTTAACGCTGTTCGTCGAAACCGCAATGTGGCCTTCTTTGCCCTTGAACGGCGATTTCATGCACTCCACCGGATCACCTGCAAACACGCTGCTGTTGCCGTTTTTCTGCGTCCAGCCGAACATATCCGCAAATTTCGCAGATGTTTCCAGCGCATCGTTTTCATCGCTGCAATTGATGCCGATGTGTGCCAGCTGGAAATCAAGCATTTTGTTGACAGCGGAACGGCAGAGCGCTGTGATCTCATCCCATTTTTTTGCCTTCACGAGCTTGTCTGGAACGATCCAGCTGCCGCCGCAGCACACGATTTTCTTGAACGCGAGGTAGCTGTTGAGATTGTTCTCATTGACGCCGCCTGTCGGCATGAAGCGCATGGAGGCATACGGTGCGGAAATTGCCTTGATATAGGGCAGACCGCCTGCCTGCTCTGCTGGGAAAAACTTGACAAAATCCAGTCCCAGCTCCATCGCCTGCTCGATCTGAGAACCATTCGCTACACCCGGAACAAAGGGAACGCCCTTGCTCATGCAATGCTCAACGACCTTCGGATTCAGACCAGGCGCCACGCAGAATTTTGCGCCGGCTTCGATCGCTCTGTCACACTG
>JAFPXW010000319.1 GCA_017394565.1 Oscillospiraceae bacterium
CGTATGCAGACATCGTGACCACCACCACCCACAAGACCCTCAGAGGCCCGCGCGGCGGTCTGATCCTCACCAATAACGAGTACCTCGCCAAGAAGATCAATTCCGCGATCTTCCCCGGCACACAGGGCGGTCCTCTGATGCACGTCATCGCTGCCAAGGCTGTTTGCTTCGGCGAGGCGCTGACTGACGAGTTCAAGGACTATCAGAGACGCATCGTTGAGAATGCCAAGGCGCTCGCTGAGGGACTCGTCAAGCGCGGCTTCAACCTCGTTTCCGGCGGTACGGACACCCACCTGATGCTCGTTGACCTGCGTCCGTTCAACATCACCGGCAAGGAGCTGGAGCATCGTCTGGACGAGGTCTACATCACTGTCAACAAGAACGCCATCCACAACGATCCCCAGAGCCCGTTCGTGACCAGTGGTATCCGCATCGGTACCCCGGCTGTCACCACCCGCGGTCTGGGCGTGGAGGAAATGGAAAAGATCGCTGAGTACATCTACCTGTGCGCAACCGATTTCGAGAACAAGGCGGACGAGATCCGCGCCGGTGTGAACGAGATCTGCGCAAAGTTCCCGCTGTACGAATAATTTCGCAATGGAACGTGATCCCATTCAGACCGAACGCCTGCTCCTCCGTCCGTTCCGGGCGGAGGACGGCGAAGCGCTTTGCACGATCCTGACCGATCCGGAGGTCTGCTATTTCGAGCCGTATGATGTCATGAGCAGAGATGCGGCAGTCGCGGAAGCGGCGAAGCTTGCAGAAAATCCGGACTTTCTTGCGGTCGTGGAGCGTTCTTCCGGCGAACTTGTCGGCAAGCTGTATTTTTCCGACCTGAAGCATTTCGGAAGCTATGAGATCGGCTACACCATCGCACGCGCTCACTGGGGAAAGGGCTTTGCGCCCGAAGCCGCCCGTGCGCTGATGCAGTATGCGTTCACACAGCTCGGTGTGCGGCGCATCATTGCCGAAGCCGATGTCCGCAACACCCGTTCCTGCCGCGTTCTGGAGAAATTAGGGATGCGCCGTGAAGCGGTGTTCGTGCAGAGCGCTTACTTTCAGACGGATGAAACCGGCGAGCCGGTCTGGAGCGATTACGCTTCCTACGCGATCCTGCGCGACGAATTTTTGAAGTAAAACGGAGGTCACTATGACCATAGAGATCCATTCCCGTGACAGCGTGCAGTCGCTGATCGAGACGGGCTTTCCGGATCATACGGCTGTCATCAGCTTCTATGATCCGCAGACAGGGCAGCATGAAGCCACCACGCCCGTGGATTATTCCGGACTGACCGATCGTCTGTTCCAGATCCCACTGGACGACATCCCCATCGACCAGCTCGAAGCCTTTGGTCTGACCTATGAGGATTATTTCACAGAAGCCGAGGACATGGCAGAATTCATCTTCGCCGCCATCCGCGACGGCTACGACATCCTCTGCCAGTGCGAGGACGGCATCTCCCGCAGCGCCGGCTGCGCGGCCGCGATCCACGAATTCTTCAAGGCCAGCGGCGTGTTCGTTTTCGCCGACTATCGCTACCAGCCAAGCAAGCTCGTATTCCACAAGGTCTACAACGCCTTGTGGCTTTCCGGCAAGAAATGAAACCATCAGGGCGAGCCTTCGTGGTTCGCCTTTTCTGTTACACAAGAGGAACAGTACTACAGGAGGAAATGCGCATGGAACTCGGTTCCCTTTTAAGCAGCTACAAGATCTCTCCCGACGCCGAGGAACGCTTCTCACGATCCATCATCGAGAACATCCGCGGCACAGTCCGTGTCAATTTCGGTGCGGTCGTGCCGCCGGTGTTCCTGCTGACGATCCTCGGCGTCATCATCATGGGCTACTGCACCGTTCACAGCGGCATCCTGGCGATGCTGCTCATCATTGGCTACTGTATGCTCACATTCCTGGTGCTGTGGTATCTGCTGACCTGGCGGATCGACTTCGACGGCAGTACGGGATTTGTGCAGTATCACACGTTTTTCGGCGGCACGCAGACCTATCACGTCAGCGAACTGATGCTCTTTGAGATCCACAACCAGCGGATGACCGTCACCCTCAACCGTTCCCGCTACCGCCGCCGCGGACTGCTCAATACCATGACCGATGCCATCCACACGCGCCGCACCCTGCGTGTCCGCGAGCTGCTCCAGATCATGACCGCGGACGGCATGATCGTCGTTCCGGTTTCCTCGGCGTGGCTCGAATCGAAACTCGTCCACGGTGTCGGCGGCTACCGCAACGCGGAGAAATTCCAGTCGTACCTCGATCTCTACCGCCGCTACAAGCTCGAAAACGAGATGCCCGATCCCATCACAAAGCCTGAAGAAAACGACCTTTCTCCGGCAGTCCGCGCCGCCATTGAAGCGCAGCGTTCCAAGATGCAGTTCGCGCCGCCGCCGGAACAGCAAAGCATTCCCGATCTGGAATCGGTCGAGGAGATCTCTGCACCGATTCCAGAAAAACGCCCTGCACCGGCTGCCAATGACACCATCCGACCGCTGGAATCCCCGACCGGACAGCCGGAAGGAAACGCTCCCGCTGCATCCGCTTTCCCCGATCCAGCAGGCAAAACGCAGGATCCCAAGCCGCCTGTCGATGTGGACAAGCTCTTTGAGAATGTCCTGCGGCAGCACGGAAAACTCAAATAACCCAGAAAGGAGCGAATGCCATGGCATCCCCACTCGCAGACCGCATCCGGCCGCAGGGACTTGACGATGTCGTCGGGCAGCAGCACCTGCTCGGCGCCGGAAAGCCCCTGCGCCGCATCATCGAAAGCGGCACCATCCCGAACATGATCTTCTACGGCCCGTCCGGCATCGGCAAGACGACCGTCGCCTCCATCATCGCAGCTCGCACCAATATGACGCTCCACATCCTCAACGGCACACAGGCAGGCGTTTCGGACATCAAGTCCGTCATTGCCGACGTGGGAACGTTTGCCTCCATGAACGGCATCCTCCTGTACCTCGACGAGATCCAGTACCTCAACAAAAAGCAGCAGCAATCCCTCCTCTCCTACATCGAAAACGGCGATATCACGCTCATTGCGTCCACGACGGAGAATCCCTATTTCGCGGTGTACAACGCGGTCATCAGCCGTTCGACGGTGTTTGAATTCAAGCCGGTCGATGCCGCTGAGATGGAGCGAGCCGTGCAGCGTGCGTTCCGCATCATCGGTGAGGAACAAGGCACGCCACTGCTCATCGAGGACGGCGTGACGGCACATATCGCACTCGGCAGCGGCGGCGACGTGCGCAAGGCTATGAATGCCGCGGAGCTGTGCGCCCTGTCCGCCGATCCGACACCCGATGGCTACAAGGTCACGCTTGCACTTGCCGAAGCCCTCACACAGCGCAGCAATATGCGTTACGACCGCGACGGCGATGCGCATTACGACATCCTCTCTGCCCTGCAAAAATCCATCCGCGGCTCGGATGAAAACGCCGCGCTCCACTACGCTGCAAGACTCCTCGAAGCCGGCGACCTCATTTCGCTGACGCGGCGGCTTCTGGTCATTGCGTCCGAGGATGTGGGGCTGGCGTACCCCCTCGCGCCGGTCATTGTGAAGGCTTGCGTGGACAATGCGCTCGCCCTCGGACTTCCCGAAGCGCGTATCCCCATCGCGGAAGCCATCGTCATGATGTGTACCGCGCCGAAATCGAATTCCGCCGAAGCTGCCATTGATGCGGCGATCGCAGACTTGCAGAAATACGGGCCGCTGGATTTTCCGCGCCATCTCCAGAACAAGCATTTCGACGGCGAGGGCGCAGCGGTCAAGGGACAGCATTACCTCTATCCGCACGACTACCCGAATCATTACGTCCGTCAGCAATATCTGCCGGATGAGATCGCTGACCATGTATACTACAAATTCGGCGAAAACAAGACCGAACAGGCGGCACTCCAGTACCGCCGGAAGATCTGGGAGGAATCGAAACCATGAGTCTGTTTGATATGTTCAAAAAAAGCAAAGCGCCGGAGAACCATTCCGGCAATGCCCTGCAAAAACAGCTTGCGCAGTTCCCGTACCCATGCGAAATTCTCCCTGCCGGACTCACCAGAGAAGCGCTCACGCAGCTTTGGCTGAAGGCCTGTGACGAGGGCAGGCGTGAGGGATTTACACCGATCCTGCTGACAGAACCCGACCAGTTGGAGGATTTTCTGGAGGAGATCGGGAACGGGAGCGATTTCGTTGCCAAGACTCTCGCGGCATCCGAAAAAATCAATGTCCGCACATTTTTCGGGCATCAGATGGAGAACCTGACCGATGGAGATGACGAATACGATCCGTTCGAGGAGCTTGGTGAAATGGAAAACGGCACAAGAGCCGATCATTTCATCAGCTATGACGCGGCGGAACAGGATACCGTCATTCTCGTGAAAGTCCCGACGACCAGACCGTGGGAAACGGTGATCTATCTCCCGTTCGGCGGCTGGAATGAATGCCCGTATCCGGAGGAGATCGCGGCAGTCCTGCATGATTGGCACGAGAAATACGGCGCAGTTCCGGCACTCATGACACACGACATACTGGAAGTCTATGTCCCCTCGCCCATCCCGACCGAGCAGGCAATGGAAGCCGCAAAGGAGCAATATCTGTTCTGCTGCGACATCGTGGAACAGGGTGTCGGTACGATCGGTGCGCTGGCGGATTGCCTGCGGCAGTCGAAGATGTGGTATTTCTGGTGGGATTGAGCGCATATGACCATCAAGAACATCATCAAAAGAATCGCGCTCGGCATCTTCGGCGTTTTGCAGGGCGTGTTCGGGAGCTGGTGGCTGCTTTGCGGCATTGCCGGTACATTTCCGGAAACAGCGCCCGGAATGAAGGACTACGAGGAAGATCTGTGGTTCGTCCCGTTCGGCATCGGGATGATCCTGCTATGGCTTGCGGTCATGGCAGTCACGGTCATCCTCAACCGCAAGGACTGGAAAAGCCTGCTGGCATTTCTGCTGCCATGGGGCGCAGGAACGGCAGGAGCTATCATATTTACCACAGCTTTCCGGTGAAAGGAGCAGCCGCATGAGCTTGTTTGACAAATTCCGTGCCAGATACCAGCGCCGCACGATCACAGGCAAGGTCGTGGACATTGATGCAAGCCGCACCGACACTCTGCCGCTGGTCGTCATCAATTACGAAAACGCACTCGGTCAGCCGCAAATTCTCATGCTGCGCGTGAAAGACACTGCACCCTATGAACCTGTCGGCAAAAAGATCCCTTTGCGGTTCCGGCGTGAGGTGGAGAACGGCCGGGAGGTCTTTATCCCGGAACTACTGTCAGAGGAGGACAAAGTATGAACATCCAGATCTTCGGCTCGAAAAAGAGCAACGATTCCAAAAAAGCAGAGCGCTGGTTCAAGGAACGGCGCATCAAATACCAGATGATCGACATGAAGGAAAAAGGCATGAGCCGCGGCGAACTCACAAGCGTCATGCAGGCCGTCGGCGGACTCGATGCACTTCTCGATCCGAACGCCAAAGACAAGGACACCCTCGCGCTCCTGCGCTACCTCACAGACGACGCGAAACTCGAAAAAGTCCTCGAAAACCCACAGCTTCTCCGCACCCCCGTCGTCCGCAACGGCAAGAAAGCAACCGTCGGCTATGCGCCGGAGGTATGGGATACCTGGGAATGATGCCACCGTTTTAACCGCATACACAAAGAAAAACTCCCGGAACGCTCTTGCATCCGGGAGTATCTTATTATGCAATTGTAATTGTTCAGAAGTTTACACGGTACATTGGTCACACGCGCCTTTCGCTAAGGAGATTTCAGAATGGTTTTCATAGCATTACTTTTCATATACACCACGTCTTTCTGTGATGGGCTAACTCTCAAGCGTTCTCATAGGAGTGTACCTCCCTTTCAGAAACCTTCGATGCCTGCTATGTAAAGTTTCGCTGCCATGTTCAAACCTTAGCACATCCATCCGCGCCGGCATTGAAACGGATCCGCGCATCAGGATCAGACTGGATTTCGACGACTATCGCAGAATTGAAATCAGCTCATAAGCCTTCGGGAACGAAGCGGGAGGACACCCCGACTTAAAACGCCTTCCCAGATCACTTAACTGCGAGCGACGAAACCGTCATGCTGTGCTTCAATACTCTCCATGGGTTCCGCCTCCTTTGCAGGCTCCGGCATATTCAGCAAGTTCTCTGACTTGCAAGCGGGAAACACCTGCGGATTTGCCTCCACTTCCGGGAAGCATTTACCAGATTCAGTTACTGCAGTTCCTTTATCTTGATCTTATTATACCACAGCTTTTGTGAAATGTCAATAGTTATCTTTCGAGTTTTTCTCGTTTTCTGTGGTTTTGTATAAATGACCAGTTTTGGAAATCAGGTTTTGTGCAAGGTGAATTTCCATTCGTGGAGGACGTGTGTCCGATCAGCGTTTATGATATACTGCCCTCTATTGCAAAGCACAACACGTTGTGCTTTGCAGGCTGCGCAGCAGCCGCCAAAGCCACATAGTGGCTTTGGCAG
>JAFPXW010000320.1 GCA_017394565.1 Oscillospiraceae bacterium
AAGGCGCAGCTGGCGCTGACGCTCGCGTCGCGCAATGTGCCGCCGATGCTCTTTCTCACCGGCACCGAAGCCGAGGCCATCCGCATGGTCTCCGACATCAACGGCATGGCCGGCGCCGACATCGCCATGCACTACCCGGCGAAAGAGCTGCTGTTCACGTCCGCCGAGAGTAAGTCCGCAGAGTACGAGCATGAGCGCCTGCACATCCTTTCTGCCGTCCTGCGCGGCGATGTGCGCATCGTGCTGGCTTCCGTGGAGGCCGCCATGCAGCCGACCATTCCGCCGGAAATCCTCCGCGCGTCCTTCCTGACGATCGCCCACGACAGCACCGTCGATCTGCCGGAGCTGACCAAAAAACTCCTCGCCGCCGGCTACACACGCTGCGAAAATGTCGAGGGAAAGGGACAGTTCGCGATCCGCGGCTCGATCGTGGATATCTTCCCGGTGCAGATGACGTCCCCCGTCCGCATGGAACTCTGGGGCGACGAGATCGACACGCTGTCTTACTTCGATCCGGAAACCCAGCGGCGCACCGATCCGCTCGAAAGCTTCTCCGTGTCCCCTGCCGCCGAGCTTCTCTACGATCCGGCTGAGCTGACCGAAAAGATCCGGAAGTATGCTTCCAAGCTCCGCGGCAAGCACGCCGATGCCGCCCGTGCCAAGCTCTCGCATGACGTGGAGCGCCTCGAAGCCGGTCTGCCGCTGATGAACATTGATAAGTATTATTCGCTCCTCTATCCGCACACCCTGCTGACCGATTATCTCCAGGGTGCGATCCTTCTTTCCGAACCGGCTGACCTGCACCGGCAGGCGCAGGGCGTGACCGCGCAGCTCCGCGAGGACATCGCCATCTTGCTGGAGGGCGGTTCGCTCTGCAAGGGGCTCGACGGCGCAGTTCTCGACGAACACGGCTTGAAAGCGGTCTTAGAGGAACGCGACTGCGTGTATCTGAGCCAGTTTCTGCAAGGCAGTGAGCGCATCCCCTTCCGGAAGCTCATCTCCGTCAATGCCATGCAGAATGCCACCTGGGGCGGCGAGATCCGCCAGCTTCTGGAGGACTTGCAGGAATACCTCCACGACCACTACCGCGTGGTGTTAGCGGTCGGCTCGGAGAAAACGCTCCCCATCCTCGTCAATGACCTCCAGGAAAGCGGCATCCGCTGCTCCATCGCGCAGGAGGATGACCTGTGTCCGCCGGGTGCAGTGCTCGTCACGGCACGCAGCATCAGCGCCGGTTTCTCCTACCCCGAAAACAAGACCGCGCTCATCGTCCAGACGCGGATGCATTCCTCCCGCAAGCGCAAGACCAAGCACAAGGCAGGACTCGAAATCCAGTCCCTCGCCGACCTGCATCCGGGCGATCTCGTCGTTCACACGATGCACGGTGTCGGGCGCTTTCTCGGCATCCACAAGCTGGAGATGGAGGGCGTTGCCAAGGACTACATCACCATCCAGTACGCAGGCACGGAGAAATTATACGTCCCCGTCACCCAGCTGGACCTCGTGTCGCGCTACATCGGTGCCTCCGACGAAGCCACCGTCAAGCTCAACAAGCTCTCCTCCCCCCAGTGGCAGAAGACCTGCTCCAATGTCCGCAAGGCTGTCCGCGATATGGCGGAGGAACTCATGAAACTCTACGCCAAGCGCGAAAAATCCGAGGGCTACGCCTTTTATCCCGACGACGAGATCCAGCGCGGCTTTGAGGAGCGCTTCCCCTATGCGGAAACCGATGACCAGCTCCAGAGCATTGCCGAGATCAAATCCGACATGATGCGCACGCGCCCGATGGATCGTCTGCTGTGCGGTGACGTTGGCTTCGGCAAGACGGAGGTCGCCTTCCGTGCGGCAATGAAATGCGTCCTCTCCGACCGTCAGTGCGCCATCCTGACGCCGACCACGGTGCTGGCTTTGCAGCATTACCGCACGGCATTGCAGCGATTCGACCAGATGCCGGTGCGCATCGAGATGCTGTCGCGCTTCCGGACGGCGAAGGAGCAGAAGAAGATCCTCGAAGACCTCGAAAAAGGCAAGATCGACATCATCATCGGCACCCACCGCATCGTCCAGAAGGACGTGAAATTCCATGCGCTCGGACTTGCCATCATCGACGAGGAACAGCGCTTCGGCGTGGCGCACAAGGAGCGCTTCAAGGAACTGTTCGCCGGCATCGACGTGCTGACACTCTCCGCAACGCCCATTCCGCGCACGCTGAATATGGCGCTCTCCGGCATCCGTGATATGTCCGTTCTTGCCGAACCGCCGCAGGATCGCTACCCGGTGCAGACCTACGTCACGGAGTACCAGGAAGGTGTCGTGATGCAGGCGATCTCGCGCGAGCTCAAGCGCGGCGGACAGGTCTACTACATCCACAACCGCATCGACACCATCCTCAATTGCGCCAACCATATCCAGCAGCTCTTTCCGGATGCGCGGATCGCGGTCGCACACGGCAGACTGTCCGAGGAGGAAATGAGCGACATCTGGCAGCAGGTCGTGGACGGTGAAACCGACATCCTCATCTGCACGACCATCATCGAAACGGGCGTAGACGTGGCAAATGTCAACACGCTCATCATCGAGGAATCCGACCGTCTGGGACTTTCGCAGCTCTATCAGCTCCGCGGACGTGTGGGACGTTCCAACCGCCGTGCCTATGCGTATTTCATGTTCAAGCGCGACAAGGTGCTGACGGAAGTCGCTTCCAAGCGGCTCGAAGCCATGCGTGAATTCACGCAGTTCGGATCCGGTTTCCGCATTGCGATGCGTGATCTGGAGATCCGCGGTGCCGGCAGTATTCTCGGCGGCCGGCAGCACGGCCACATGGAAACCGTCGGCTACGATATGTATATGTCCATGCTCAACGAAGCCATTGCTGAGGTCAAGGGCGAAAAGCTGCCGCAGGCTGCGACCTGCACGGTGGACATCCAGATCGAAGCGTACATTCCGGAGGAATACATCGCAAGCTCGGCATCGCGCATCGAGATGTACCGGAAGATCGCGACTGTCCGCGATGAACACGACGAGGACGAACTCATCGGCGAGCTTCTCGACCGCTACGGCGAACCGCCGAAAGCCATCCTCGGACTCATCAAGGTCTCGCTCCTGCGTAATTCCGCCGCCGCCCTCGGCATCACGGAGATCAACCAGCGCAAGGGACAGCTCCTGTTCTACATCCAGAGCCCCGAACCGCAGCAGATCGCCGCACTCTCCAGCAAATACGGACGGCGCATCCTGTTTTCGTGCGTGGAGAAGCCCTACATCGGCGTGAAGCTCCTGAACGACCAGCTTCCGGCGGCGCTGATGCAGGAAGTGATCTTCACCATGCGAAGCGCGGGGGAGAAGTAGGAATTAGGAATTAGGAGTTAGGAATGAGGAATTGCGGTGAGGGAGAACTTCTAAAAAACGTCGCCGCAAGGCGACACCATAATTCCTAATTCCTCATTCCTCACTCCTAATTATAAGAAGAATGAGGAATTGCGGTGTGGGAGAACTTCTAAAAATCGTCGCCGCACGGCGACACCAAAAATTCCTAATTCCTCATTCCTCATTCAAAAAAACCCGTAAGGAGCCAATTATGAAACCCGAACCCATCGGCGGCGGCATCGTCGTCTTTTCCTCAGAG
>JAFPXW010000321.1 GCA_017394565.1 Oscillospiraceae bacterium
GGTGACAACATCGAGCGTGCAAAGAAGTCCGGTGTTGCGTACATTGCAGAGCCCGGCGGTTCCATCCGCGACGACAATGTTATCGAAACCTGCAACAAGTACAACATCGCAATGGCATTCACAGGCATCCGTCTGTTCCATCATTAATTTCGATTTTTACAAGCCGAACACTACGTCCGGTTCCCTTTGCGCTGCATTGGGAGCTGGGCGTAATTTCCCTATCAGCGCGAGCCGTAAACTGCCCCGGAAGCCTGTGCGGGCACGCACCGGCTTTGTGTATCGGAGGAAAATATGCAAAAGTCAAATGCAACAATTCGTCTTTCCAAAATCGCCTGGATCCTCATCGCCGTCTGCCTCGGACTCCAGATTCTCATGACTGTGCTGAGTGCGCCGCTGGGAATGCTGGTGTATCGTGACGAGCCATTACGGCTCTCCGCCGGTACATTGACAATGGCAATGATCCTATACCTGACGGAAGCACCACTTCTGGTCTATGCCATCTGGCAGTCCCGTCAGACGACCGTCACACATCAGAGTGCCGTGCGCTCTGCGATCCTGCTGCCTGTGTGCTATTTCGGACAGAGTCTGCTGTGCTATCCGGTTACATTCATCGGATATCGGATGCTGGACAACAGCAGTATGTTCCAGTATTCGAGGCTCATGAATCTGGTGCAGCCGGTATTTTACCTCTACCTTGCAGCATTCATCCTGCTGGCGTGTGCAGAGGCGATCGAATACCAGATGACTGTCCCAAAAAAGGATGCAATCAAGCCGCTGACGCTGTTTGCAGTGGTCGGCAGTAGTTTCTATCTGGCAGTGCGCTGCATTGGTATCCTGTGTGCAGAACCGATCGCCAGTCTGATGCACAGGAATTTGATGTTACCCATGAAATGGAAGCTTGCACTGCTCCTGTTTGCAGCCGTGGAACTTGTTCCATTTGCGATTCTGGCGATAATAAGCCATTTCTCACATACCAGTGCCATGACGAAGCTGATCGCGGCACCGGCTCTGTATTATGGGATCATGTGGATCTGTACAGCGTTCCAGACGTTTTTCATACAGCGGTTTGTAAATGTAGAAGGGGTGGAAACTGTGGCTGCATATGTGCATACGGAATCTCTCGGAGAGATCGCTAACGTTTGTATGTTTGTTGCAGTTGTGTGCCTGATCTGTGCAGGGGCGATGGAATTCCATCAGAAAAAAATTGCGCCGTCTGACGGCGAACCATCATAAATTCAAGGAGGCATCCCTATGAAAATTTTAGTAGTCGGCGGCGGCGGCAGAGAGCACGCCATCATCATGAAACTCGCCGAAAGCCCCAAGACCACCGAGCTTTACTGCGCTCCCGGAAACGGCGGTATTTCGCGCTATGCCAAGTGCTTTGACGTGAAGGCGACCGACATCGACGGCATGGTGAAGCTCGCCAAGGACTTGCAGCCCGACCTCGTGGTCGTGGCTCCCGATGATCCGCTGGTACTCGGCATGGTCGATGCGATGCAGAAGGAAGGCTTCAAGACCTTTGGCCCGAAGGCAAACGCAGCTATCATTGAGGGCAGCAAGATCTTCTCGAAGGATCTCATGAAGAAGTACAATATCCCGACCGGCGGCTACGAAGTGTTTACCGACAGCGAGTCTGCCATTGCTTACATCAAGGCGCAGAACACCTATCCGACCGTCATCAAGGCGGATGGTCTGGCACTCGGCAAGGGCGTGATCCTCGCACAGAATGAGGAAGAAGCTGTTGCCGCAGTCAAGGAAATGATCGACGACAAAAAGTTCGGCGAGAGCAGTGCAAGAATTGTCATCGAGGAATTCCTGACAGGGCCGGAGGTTTCTGTTCTGAGCTTCACTGACGGCAAGACGGTTGTTCCGATGATCTCCTCGATGGATCACAAGCGTGCGCTCGACGGCGACGAAGGTCTGAACACCGGCGGCATGGGCACCATCGCACCGAATCCGTACTACACCGCTGACATCGCAAAGACCTGCATGGAGACCATCTTCGAGCCGACCATCCAGGCCATGCAGGCAGAGGGCAGACCGTTCACCGGCTGCCTGTATTTCGGACTGATGCTGACTCCGAACGGCCCGAAGGTCATTGAATATAACTGTCGTTTCGGTGATCCGGAAACGCAGGTCGTACTGCCGCTGCTGGATTCCGACCTCGTGGACATCATGCTTGCAACTTACGAGGGCAATCTTGACACCCTCGATGTCAAGTGGAAGAACGAAAGTGCAGCCTGCGTTGTCATGGCAAGCGGCGGCTATCCGGTGAAGTACGAAAGCGGCAAGGAAATTGCCGGTCTTGACGACAAGGGACAGACCGCAGGCGTATTCGTTTACCACGCAGGTACGAAGTTTGCGGATGAAAAGTTCCTGACCGCAGGCGGCAGAGTCCTCGGCGTGACTGCGACGGCCGACACGCTGGAAAATGCCCTCGCACAGTCCTACAAGGCAGTCGAAACGATCTCCTGGGAGAAGGTTCACTACCGTCACGACATCGGCAAGCGTGCCCTCGCTGCCAAGCAGGGGTGATGCACGATGCATCCCAGACTGAAACGCTGCTTTTCCTGCGGACAGTACGCGAACATCCTGTTCCTGCTGTTCGCGGTCTGCGCAGCAGTCTATTACTGGTCGATCCGGCGGCATCACGTGGAGATCGTGCCGCTGGAGATCGCCGCTTACACGATCGAAGCCGGCGGATTTGCCTTCATGCTGTTCTCGCTGATGAATTTCTGGAAGATCGTTCGTCACCGCTACATCATGAAAGGCGCGATGCTGGTCTACCTCATCACGGAGATCGTCATCATGATCCTCGACTTCAATGCGGACAGCATCCCGTTCTTTGAATCCGGCTCGATGTGGCTGAATATCGGGCATTCGATTTTCTCCGGCGTGATCCTGTTCACCTATCTTGCCTTGGAGCCGAAAAATACCGGACTGGAAGTCGCGATCATCGTGTCAGAGATCATCATTCTGGCAGGAATGTTTGGCGTGGTGTTCCACCTGCACGTTTACGTCACGCTGTTTGCAAATTCCATCGCGTATGTGGTGTTTTTCTCGATTTTGCGTTTTTTGCACGCACAGGAGCGCATTATGATCGACTGTCACGGCGACCGTGCAAGAGAAGTGAAATACCGGAGTGATTTCTTTGATGATGTGTAATTGCTAATTGCAGGATAAAGAAAGGAGTGGCAGACGTGTCAGAATTCGATAGCTGGATCTTAGAGCAGGAAAATCTCCGTCTGCCCTATCTCCGTGAGAAAACCTCGCAGCTCACCACCTCGCCCGGCGTATACCTGATGAAAGACGCACAGGGCGGCATCATCTACATTGGCAAGGCGAAGAACTTGCACAACCGTGTGTCGAGCTACTTTCGCCTCGGCGCGGATCATTTGCCGAAAGTCGCGCGTATGGTATCGCACGTTTACGATTATGACTTTATCGTGACCGGATCGGAATACGAAGCGCTGCTCCTAGAATGTTCCCTCATCAAGCAGCACAAGCCGCACTACAATATCCTCCTGAAGGA
>JAFPXW010000322.1 GCA_017394565.1 Oscillospiraceae bacterium
CCAGCTCAAACGCACCCGTATAAAGGCTGTAATACTGCCCCTTCTGGGCGATGAGTTCCTCGTGGTTGCCGCGTTCGATGATGCGGCCCTTGTCGAGCACCATGATGACATCGGAATTGCGGACGGTGGAGAGGCGGTGTGCGATGACGAATACCGTTCTGCCTTCCATCAGCTTATCCATGCCGGCAGCGACAATGGCTTCGGTTCGGGTGTCGATGGAGGACGTTGCTTCGTCGAGGATCATGACCGGCGGATCCGCAACCGCGGCACGCGCGATCGCAATGAGCTGGCGCTGTCCCTGCGAGAGATTCGCACCGTTGCTGGAAAGCTCCGTATCATAGCCGTTCGGAAGCCGGCGGATGAAGTCGTCGGCACCGGCCAGCTTCGCCGCGTCGATTCACTCCTGGTCGGTCGCATCGAGCTTGCCGTAGCGGATGTTATCCATGACCGTTCCGGTAAAGAGGTTCGTTTCCTGCAAAACGATGCCCAGCGAACGGCGTAGATCGGACTTGACGATCTTGTTGATATTGATGCCGTCGTAACGGATCTTACCGTCGGCAATGTCGTAGAAGCGATTGATGAGGTTCGTGATGGTGGTCTTGCCCGCACCCGTCGAGCCGACGAATGCGACCTTCTCACCGGGCTTCGCAAAGACGGAAACATCATGCAGAACAGTTTTCTCCGGAACATAGCCGAAATCCACATGATCCAGCACCACGTCGCCCTTCAGTTCTGTATAGGTGACGCTGCCGTCCGCCTGATGCGGATGCTTCCAGGCCCAGTGTCCGGTGCGGCGCTGGGTTTCGGTGATCGTACCGTCCTCGGCGATCTCCGCACGAACGAGGGTGACATATCCCTCATCCGGCTCCGGTTCCTCGTCCATCACGCTGAACACGCGCTCTGCACCCGCGATCGCCATGACAACAGAGTTGATCTGCTGTGCGACCTGGTTGACGTTGCCGGTGAACTGCTTGGTCATGTTCAGGAAGGCGACCACGATGGAAACATCCAGAAGCGCACTGCCGTGCATCGCACCGTAGATACTCGGATTCTTCATGCCGGCAAGCACCATGATACCGCCGGTCACGGCAAGCAGAACATAGAGGATATTGCCGATATTGTTGACAACAGGGCCTAAGCAGTTGGCGTAGGCATTCGCCTTGTAGGCGTCGGCACAAAGCTCCTCGTTGACCTTGTCAAATTCCTCCTGCGCCTTGCGTTCGTGGTTAAAGACCTTGACGACCTTCTGACCGTTCATGATCTCCTGAATGTAGCCCTCGGTCTGACCGACGCTGCGCTGCTGACGGATGAAGTACTTCGCCGAACCGCCGCCCATCTTACCGGAAGCAAACGAGATCAGGATCACGCCGACCACGGTGAACAGCGTCAGCCAGATGCTGTAGTAGAACATGATGAAGAACACAACGACCACCACCGTACCTGCACGCAGCAAGGTCGGGAGCGACTGGGAAATGAGCTGGCGGAGGGTGTCGATGTCGTTGGTGTAGTAGCTCATGATGTCGCCGTGCTTGTGGGTGTCGAAGTAGCGCAGCGGAAGGTTCTGCATCTTGCGGAACATACTCTGGCGCATTTTATTGAGGTAGCCCTGCGTGATGAACGCCATCAGCTGCGTGTACAGTGCCACGGCTGCGATCGCGACCACATAGAGGACGACGAGGGTGATCATCTTCGGGACAAGCTGCGCCTTGACCTCGTCCCAGCCCCAGCCCTGCTCAAAGGCATCGGTGATGAGCTTGATGACCTGCTGGATGTACATATCCGGAATCGCCGCCGCGACCGAGGAGAACAGAATACACACGATCGTGACCGGAACCATCACCGGGAAGAACTGAAAGAGCATCCTGACCAGTCTGCCCAGCGCCTTGAAATTGGCCTTACCGCCGGGAGGGCCGCCTGGTTTGCCGTTCGGGGGGCCGCCCTGCGGTCCGCCTGGTCTGCCCTGCTGCATCGGTCCTGGCATTACTCCTCACCTCCGTTTCCATTGGTCTGCTGCTCGTAAACTTCGCGATAGATCGGCGAACGCTCCAGCAGCTCCTCGTGCCTGCCCACATCTGCAATGGTGCCGTTGTCCATGACGATGATCATATCGGCGTCCTGTACGGAAGCAATTCTCTGGGCAATGATGATCTTGGTCGTATCCGGGATGAACTCGCGGAATCCCTGACGGATCAGGGCATCGGTCTTGGTATCGACCGCGCTGGTGGAGTCATCGAGGATCAGGATACGCGGCTTTTTGAGAAGCGCACGCGCGATACACAGACGCTGCTTCTGACCGCCGGACACATTCGTGCCGCCCTGCTCGATGTAAGTATTGTACCCATCCGGGAAGCCTGCAATGAATTCCGACGCCTGTGCGAGATCACACGCATGAGCAAGCTCCTCGTCGGTGGCAGTTTCATTACCCCAACGCAGGTTCTCGGCGATCGTACCGGAGAACAGTTCGTTCTTCTGGAGTACCATCGCGACGGAATCACGCAGCGCCTCAAGCTGATAGCGGCGGACATCCAGACCACCGACGCTCAGAGTACCCTCGGTGACATCATAGAGACGCGGGATCAGCTGAACGAGCGTGGATTTGCTCGAACCCGTACCACCGATGATACCGACCGTCGCACCCGAAGGAATGGTCAGGTCAATGTCCGACAGCGCAAAGTTCTGCGCCTCGGCAGAATACTTGAAGCTGACATTCTCGAACACGATGGATCCGTCGCGGACAGTGACCGCACCGCTTTCGGGATCCTGGAGTGTCGGTTCTTCCTCCAGCACCTCGTTGATACGCTTGAGGGATTCGGCGGACATGGTGACCATGACGTAGATCATCGAGAGGAACATCAGCGCCATCAGGATCTGCACGCCGTAGGTGATCATCGCCGAGATCTGAC
>JAFPXW010000323.1 GCA_017394565.1 Oscillospiraceae bacterium
AATTTCGGGACTTTATATCGCCGCGACCTCCCTCATTGCGATCCTGTCCATCGCAGCGACCATTCCGCTGAGCAGCCTCATGATCGGCAGGATCATGCAGGAAGCAATGGCAGCGTACCCCGGCTGGATGAAATTCTACGTTGCGCCGGACATCTACGGAAAAATGTTCCTGCTGGGACTGATCTCCTACCTGATCGTAGTCCTGCTGCTCTGGTTCAAGATCCGCCGCATCCCGATGGCGGACGCACTCAAGAACCGCGAATAATCAATACAAGCTCACAGATAAAAAACCATCCCACGGCTCAGTTGAAAGCCGTGGGATGGTTTTGTTATGCATCTTTTTTCCATATCTTCAATTTGACCGACGAATAGACCAGAACCGGTATTCCCAGCAGGATCAACACGCCGAGGATGCGTTTCACCAGATCGGGAAGCTCGATCGAAGCCAGATTGCTGACCGACAGGACGAGCGATATGCAGGAGATCACCAGCAGGCTCATGCTCCATAGTTTTCTAAGACCACGCTCTTTCATGATACCCTCCCCTCAGGAATTGCTCTCCGCATACTCTGCACCGGTCTCGTCCAGCGCCTCAATGAGCGCATCATACGCACGCAGAGAAGCGCCGTCGTCTGCAATGCGTACCGGAAGGCCGGGATTCGTGCGGACGATGGCGAGGATCTGTTCCAATGTGAACGCCTCACCCTTGTAAATATAATCGCTGCCCGAAACCGCGACCTTGATGTAACTGAGGTTCTCAGTCACGGGTTCTGTCAGGGGGACTTCGGTGACGTCCATTTCGGGGGCAATGACTTCTGTCACAGCGGCTTCCTCCGGTGGAAGTCCGGCATCCTCCGCATCACCGAGCCCTCCCTGATGGGTACTCATGTAGTACCACATTCCGCCGGCACCGATCACGACACCGACCGCCAGACACGCCAACCCGATCACGATCGGGGCGACCGCTGCACCTTTGACACGTTTGTTCATGATTGCCTTCCCTCCGTCATTCCTCGTCATCCGGCACCGCACGGTCGACCTGCGTGTAGGAGAATTGATTGTTGCCGAGCTGGATCTCCTTGAGCTTGCGGATGACCGCATGGTAGGCATCGCGGCTGCCGTCCTCGGAGGAATCGTAACTCAGCACGCAAAACACCGTTGCATCGTCAGCGATCCCGGCATCTTGCAGCATTTCGCGCAGTTCGAGCCCCAGACTTTCCGCATGGTCGTCCTCGATCCTGCCGAGGTATTCGTCCTCGCCGATGGAAACATCCAGATACCAGTAGCGTTTTCGCGACACGAGCGTCAGATTCAGGCTGCGTCCCTGCCGGTATTCGAGCATCGCCTTCAGGATGGAAACCTGACGCTCGTTGATGGTATCCATCGCATCCAGGGCATCCTCCGCGGTTTGCAGGCGTTCCTGCGCGGCGGCTTCCCGTTCCTCAGCGATCGTCTGCGCCTGCACAGCCGCCTCCTGCGCCGCAGCCGCCTGATCGCGGATCCTCGTAGTCTCCTGCTGATAATTCAGAATGAACCAGAACAGAAGGATCATGATGACATCGAGCAGCGATGTGAAGTCGAGGATGATCTCACGCACCTTCATGCCTGCTTTGCCTCCTGGCGCTTCTCGGTATTGCGCTCGATGTAGGTATCGACTTCCTTGTTATTGCGGTCGATGAGGACGGACAGGTACGGATCGAGCAGCCCCTTGAACAGCATCGCCGCGATCAGACCGGCAAGCGTGGTGTTCAGCGCCGAGAAGAACAGCTCGACCGGCACGTTCGACTGTGCCAGATTGCCAGCCATTTTCACCAGGGCCAGCACCGTGCCGAACATTCCCATCAGTGGAAAGCAAGCCGTGAGATTCGCGAAAAATGCGTAGAATGTATTCATCCATTTCTGCTGTTCGAGCAGCTTGTCCTCGTAGGCGAATTCCTCCTCCTCCGTCCGCGGCTGACTGTGCCGTTTCGACGGATTCGCTTCCCGAATGACGATGTGCAGGTCGGATTTCAGACTCCGTGCGGCACGGAACGACAAAAACCAGATGGCTGCATTCACGCACGCCATCAGAATGATGAGCCAGACGATCGGATCCGAAAAAAATGCTCCCATTGCAAAACCTCCTATCCATAATACCATCATTATACCACATTCCACACCGGAGTGCAAGTACCCGAAAAAAAACACCGACAGCCGTGCCAGCACGAAACTTGCGAGCTGGACGGCTGTCGGATCTGATTCGATGAAAGAAGAGGAGGAGTGTGCCGCCAAATCGCGGCACGATAATCACACCTTGTAAATTCTTGATAGCCTTTATATCATGGTACTATTGTAGCACGTTCTCCGCGAAATGTCAAGCTTTTTGAAGTGAAATCAGCGCTTTCCACAAGCTTTGAACAGTGCGTTTATGCAATTGACCAGTGAATCGTTTAATACTTGTTGTAATTTTTCTGAAATATTCCGGAGCGTAAATCAATCGCCGGTGTTCCGGCGTCTGCGGCGTCCGTCCGGACGTGTCAGCACCGGAAACTGCTCCGAGAGCCATTCCGGTTCCTGCAAGGCGGCAGACGTGCCGAGCAGCTCGATCCGGCTGCCGTCGGCGCTCTTGCGGACGTGAACCTGCTGGTCGATGCGCGTGCGGAGCGTTTCCACATGGGAGATCACGCCGATCAGGCGCTTGCCGTCCGCAAGTTTCCCGAGCAGACTGACCGCAAGCCGCAGGGTTTCGTCATCCAGCGTACCGAATCCCTCGTCAATGAACATGGCATCGAGCTGGATGCCGCCGCTGCTCTCCTGCACGACATCGGACAGCCCCAGCGCCATGGACAGGGACGCGAGGAAGGTTTCACCGCCGGACAGCGTCGAAACATCGCGCCATTGTCCCGTACTGCGATCCCACACCTCCAGGTCCAGACCGGACTGCGAGCGCAGATTCTCCGCTGTAGCACGGCAGCGAAGCGCAAACTGGCTGTCCGTCAGCAGGGTAAGGCGCTCGTTCGCGCGGTGGATGACCTGGCGGAAATAATGCTGCTGGACGTAGGTCTCAAGCCGGAGCTTCGCCTGGCCGCTGCCCATCTGACCGCTGACCGTGCGGTACATTTCCGCAACAGTGCCCCATTTCTGGCGCAGCGTGTCCATATTCCGGATCAGAGCGGCAAGCTCTGCCTCTGTGGCGCGGTTCTGTTCGAGCGAGGCATGAAGCGCACGGCAGCTTGTATCCAGGTCGCCGATGCGGCTTCGCAGCCCGGCAAGCCGGGTTTCCAGCGGTGCAGTCGGCTGTGCGGTCCTGCCGGCGGTCTTTTCCGTCAGCTCCTGCACGGCATTTTTGACAGTGCCGTATTCCGTCTGAAAATCGCGCAGCATCTGTTCCCGGCTGTGCTGAATCTCAGCTGGCAGGATCGCATTCCGGTAAGCTTCACGGTTCTCGAAGCCCTGCGTCTCCAGTGCCGCCTCAAAGGCTTTCTGCCGGGTGGTCTGTTCGTTCCGGAGATTCTCGATGCTCTGCCCGAGATTTTCCATCTGACCGGAAGCGCGGGTAAACTCCCCCTCCTCCTGCCGGAACGCCTGTTCCGCAGCCGTCAGCTCCCGTTCGAGCGAACGGATCTGCTCATCGAGGGCTGTCACACGGGCACGGAGGGCTTCCTCCGTCTGTCCGGCAATGCGCGGATCCTTCTGCATGGCATCCGCCTCGGCTTTGAGAACCGCGCAGGCCTCACGCTGTTTCGCAGCTTCCTGCTGTGCCTTGTCACGCGCTCTCTGGGCGTGTGTGCAGTCGGCCTCGGACGGTGTGCCTGCGGCACGGACTGCCGGCGACGGGTGGTGCGTCGCGCCGCAGACCGGACACGGCTGCCCGTCGGTCAGATGCTCCGCCATCAGACCTGCCTGTCCGCGGAAGAAGGCTTCCATCATCGCAGAATGTGTCTGCGCGGCACGCTCCGCCTCGCGTTCGAGCCGGCTGTAGCGCATGACTGCCTGTGAAAGTTCGGCTTCCTTGCGCTGCTTTTCGCCGAGCAGCGGCAGCGCACGCTCGAGATCCGTCTTTTCCTGCCGGAGTGTGGGAAGGGGTTCCGCCTGTTTCCGGGCGGTTTCCATGCGGCTGCGCGTGCGTCCGAGCTGGGTTTCGAGCAATGTCAGGCGCTTGGCAAGCTGTGCCTGCTCTGTCAGCTGCCGCTGCAATCCGGCCGTCGTGCGCTCGAGGAGTGCTTCGTCCTTCGCGACCTGCTGGGCTCTCTGCGCCTGCTTGAGTGATCCGAGGATCTGGCGCATTTCCGGCTTTTTCGCTTCAAGCTGCTGCAAGGTCTCACGCTTGGCAGACAGCTCTGCGATCTGTGCGCCGAGCGTGCGCTGTTCCTCGATGGTACGGATGAGCGCGTCGTTTTCTGCACGTGCCTGGTTCAGCGTCTCGCTCTCACCGGCAAGCAGCTGCGTGCTTTCTGCGATCTGTGCGCGGAGTGCATCGAGATACGGCTGTGCGGCGCCGACCTCTGCCGGCTGTTCCGGACGGTGCGCATCGTCAAAACGGCAGCGCTGGAGGGCATTCAGGACATTGCTTTTGAGAAGCGCATCCTCGCGGTCAAACGCCTGGCTGCGCTCGCGGAGTTTCTGCTCGAACTGCTCATAGATCCCTGTGTGAAAGAGATTCTGGAACAGCTTCTTGCGGTCTTCACTTTTTGCGCCGATGATCTTCTGGAAATCCCCCTGCGCGATCATGACCGTCTGCGCGAATTGTCCGCGGTTCAGCCCGAGCATTTCTGTCACAGCCTTCGTCACGGCGGTCGGCGTATCCGCAAGGATCTCGCCGTCGGATCCGCGCAGGAGCAGGGCTTTGGGATTCATTCTGCGTCTGCCGTCGTCGTCGCGTTTGAGGGAGCCGGAACGTTCCGCGATGTAGCATTCGCCCTGATGCTCGAATTTGAGCTGCACCAGCAGCTTCTGGCTGTCCGGCACGAAATCGGAATGGATATTCTTGGTATCACGGCGTTCGCTGCCGCCGCTGGCTTCTCCATACAATGCGAAGGAGATCGCATCGAAGATGGTCGTCTTGCCGGAACCGGTGCGTCCCGTAATCAGATAAACGCCCTGTGCGCCGAGCATTTCAAACGGCACGACCGTATGCCCTGCAAACGGCCCGAAGGCGTTCATTTCGAGATGAAGCGGCTTCATGCGTCAGTTCCTCCCTTCCTCGATCTCTGCGAAAATGTCCCTGGCGATGGCAAGCTGCTCGCTGCTGGGGGCTGCGCCGTTATTCTGCATCGCGAAGAAATCGCAGAACAGATCCAGCGGTGTCTGCTGCGGAAGGATCTCCTGCGCCGTGACATCGAGGTCAAGCCTGACACGGGAATTGTCCACGCCGAATTTCAGCATCCGCGGAAAATTGCTCCGCAGCATGATCCGCGCATCCGGCTGCAATTCCTCATCCGTCACCAGGACACGGACATAATCCTCCGTGCGGTCCATTTTCTGTAATTCTGCGAAGCTGCCGCGTACCGTGCGGACGTCGTGCGGCAGGCGGATGGGGACCTCACGGATGGTGATGTCGTCCTTGCCGGCGACGTCCACGATGGTGAAGGTCTTGCGCTGGCGTTCCTCCGAGAGGGAATATTTCAGCGGCGAACCGGCATAACGCACGGTATCCCTGCCGCAGCGCTGCGGCTGATGCAGGTGCCCGAGTGCGACATAGTCAAACTCTGCAAAGACCTCTGCGCCGATATTGTCCAGACCGCCCACCGCAAATTCCTCCGAATCGCACGTCACGCCGCCCGTGATGAACTGGTGCGCGACGAGCAGATTGACCTTGCCGGTGTCGATGGGAGAATGCGACAGCACGCATTTCACGGCATCCTCGTAGGTTTCGATGGGTTCATCCGGGTAGCATCTGCGCACGCGCGAGGGCGTGAGGAACGGCATCAGCCAGATCTGGAGACCGGACGCTGCCGGGTGGACTGCCTGCAAATGGCCGTCGAACTCATGCGGTACGCTCACGCCGGAAGCGCCCAGCAGATGCGAAAAATACGAGATTCGTCCAGCCGCATCGTGGTTGCCGCTGATGAGGGAGACCGGGATCTGCATGGCGCACAGCTTCGTCAAAAACTCGTCAAACAGTGCCATCGCCTCGACCGTCGGCTGCTGCTTGTCGTAGACATCGCCGGCGATGAGGACTTCGTCAACGGCTTCGCTGCGAACCGTATCGAGCGCCTGCTCCAGCACGTCGCGCTGGTCATCGAGCAGCGGAAAATCCCCGATGCGCTTTCCCAGATGCAGGTCAGCAAGGTGGAGGAATCTGGTCATGGCCGTGTCCTCATTTCATCAGGCTTTTGAGCTGCGAGAGCAGTTCAAGATCCTCCGCACTCACGCGGATATTGGTCACGGCTTTCTGACCGTTTGCATCGGTAATGCTGATCTCCAGCAGGCTGTTTTCGCCCATCGTCTGTCCGGCGTAGCCAAAAAACTGCACGAACTTCGGGTGACGGGTGCTGAAATTCTCCAGCATGGGCTTGAGATGCATCAGTGCCATAGGATTCATAGTAAAATTACCTCTCTTTTTCGTATTGGGATAATTTCATTATACCATACTGGTGGGTGGATGTCAAATGACAGGAA
The DNA here is from genome assembly GCA_017394565.1 of Oscillospiraceae bacterium. Taxonomy (GTDB): domain Bacteria; phylum Bacillota; class Clostridia; order Oscillospirales; family Ruminococcaceae; genus UBA3855. The sequence continues at coordinate 6,600 of JAFPXW010000323.1, forward strand.
AAACAGCGCGAGGGTTCAGATCCCTCGCGCTGTTTCTGCAAGATGCGTTTACCACTTCCACGCGGCAAACAGTGTGAATTTCTTCTTCGGTGCGTCCGGATGTTCACGGGCGTAGCGTGCGGAATACTCATAGACCGACGCAATGACGATCAGCGCCAGACCTGCGAGGAACAGGTAAATGCCCCAGTGCAGCGACTTCCAGAACGACCATGTCAGGTGAATGGTCATCGTCACCAGCACCGCGAATCCCAGTGCAAACCAGCGCAGACGCTTCACCGCAAAGCTGCCCACGAGGATCGCAAAGCTGAATACGACCAGAATGATCGCATCTGCGACATTTCCGAAATTCATCGAGGAGATCAGCAGCACCAGCATCGTCACGCAGTACATCGCAAACCGTGCAATGTGTACCTTGCTGCGGTATTTTTCCGGCAGGATCAGGAGCAGCGTGAAAATAAACACATGGAACGGCAGCAGATACATCAGGATCTGCAAGGTCTGGATGTTGAGCTTCGTCAGTTCATTCAGGATGCCGAACGGATCCTGCACATTGTGGATCAGGAGCGTCGTGCAGCCGAAGAACGATGCCAGCAGGGCCGGGATGTTCCGGTGCTGCGTTCTGCCGATGAACAGCAGCGAATATACCGTCAGGAACAGGAAAAACAGCATCGTCGGATACCAGTCGATGGTCGCGGCCACTGCGATGATCGGCATGATGCCTGCCAGCAGCGGCAGATCGACGCGCGTTCCACCGTCTGTATTGTCAAAGAACCGCGGCAGCAGGATGCGTCCCATCACCGCAAAGAGTACCAGCACCAGAATGAAGCAGCCTGCCTGCAATAAGTTTGCCGCCGTGTCAGCCGTCATACTCCACGGCAGATGCCAGCTCTCCAGACGCTCCGGCGTGATCTCTGCGATCATGTCACGCGCCGTGAAGAAGATCATGATGAGGTACGGCGCTGCCCAGAGATTGACTTTCTTGCGGAGGAAGCCGACTGCAAAGACACCCAGCATCGGGATCAGCAGGAAGCCCCATGCGATCCTGCCATCCCCGAACGCCGCCACATCGAAAAAGTCATCGTGCAAAAGATAGATCACAAATGTCGTCAATGCGGCGAATGCGGAGGTAACCTCCAGATACGGTTTTGTGCCGCTTGTGCGGTCATGTGTCGGAAATGCCGCTGTTTCCAGCAGATACAGCAAGGTGATGAGCGCGAGCGCCATCAGGAATACGATGCCATACGGCAGACGCAGCATCCCATTGAGCGTATCCATCAGCGCTGTCACCAGCATCGGGACCGCGATCCATGCCATGCATTTTTCCAGCAGCGGACGCTTGGTGAGGTGTGCGCAGATCACGCCGCCAAGCGATACCGCACCGCACATCCAGAGGATCCAAACCATCGGATATGGAACGTTCAGCAGAACCATCGCACCGCACGAAGCCGCTGCCAGCACGATCGTCCAGAGGCTTCGGTGCAGTGCGAACTGCACCAGAAGCAGCAGCGCACCTGCGACCAGAAGCAATGCATACAGCGGACGGTTGGCGGGCACCATGCCGAGAACCGCGGAGAGATACAGCATCGTGGTAAACGCCGCACACACGGGCGTTTCCTTTGACAGCGGATGCTTGGGGGTGATGAGGAAGAAGATGCCGCTCAGGATGAGCATTCCCAGCAGCAGCGGCTGGAACGAGATGAGCTTGCTATGCACCACGCTGGAGAACATCGCTGCAATGCTGCCCGTGAGGGCCATCGGGATCAGGGAAATATAGCCTGCAACACGGGCGCTATCGCACATTTCCGCGCCGGCCTGCGGGATCGCACCCAGCGTCAGCAGCAGCAGGGATGTGAGCGTCATCGTAAAGAGGAACGCCGGATAGCCGTCGCATTCTGCAAAGACGGAAAGTGTCGTAATACTGCCGATGCTCGTCAGCAGGCAAACCGTCAGTCCCAGAATGCCGACGTGGATCTTACCCTCGATCATGCCGCGGTGGAAGAACAGCGGTGCCAGCACGATCGGCGCGATGATGGTCGTCACCGGTGCAATATTGCCGAGCGCCTGCGTTGCGATACCGAGCGCGGTCAGGAACAACAGCGGAACCCAGAACCACTTGGCAGCCTTGCCAAACGGCGAATCTGCATCACGTCTGGTCTGCCAGCCATGCCAGAATGTCGCACCGTAAGCGAGCAGCAGGAGCAGCAGATCGAATACCGCGATCTTGCCTTCTTTCGGAAGGGCGGACAGTTCCTTCATGATGAACGCATCCAGACAAACCCACGTTCCGGCGGTCGCCGCAAGGCTCATCCATGCGAGGAACGGATGCTTGTAATTTTTCACACCGAGGAATGTCGAGATCGCCACACATCCGGAAGCCGCTGCACAGACCAGTGCCGCGCCGTCGCCGCCGAACGAGAACCATTCCCCGAATAGTTTGAAGGCACCGATGCCCATAATTGCCATCGGCAGGAAGATACAGCCTAAAATGTAGAATGCAAGTCCGGTTTTCGGGAGCTTGAATACTTTCTCCGCAAGGCCGTTCACACCGAAGCAGATCACGCCGAACGACAGCAATGCCACGGCACGGATCATATCCGCCAGCGAGGCCCATGTACTCGTCAGAAAGACGATGCCGCCCAGAAACAGGAATGTCACACCTGCCATCAGCAGCAGGGGGATCGGCGAAAACGGCTGTTTCGGCTTGGCAGGTTTCGGCTGCGGTGCCGGACGCTGTGCATACTGGTAGGGATTCGGCGCGTTCATCGGGAACGGCGCAGGCGACTGTCCGGCAGGCGCCTGCATTCCGGAAGGCATACCGGCATCACTGCTGTGGAACACATAGGGCTTCGGCGGTTCCTCCGGCTGTGCGCCGGAAATATCGCGGTTGTAAGGGCTTGGCGATTGCGGCTGAGAAGCCGGCTGCGGCGGTGCAGAGGACTTTGGTGCGCCGTACAGATTGGTATAATCATCGTTCATATGTGTCAACTCCTTTTTTATTAATTTGTCGCCAGCATTTCTCCCTGCTTGGCGCTTTCTATCAGGTTAGTGCAGTTTTGGGAAAGAATATTACACATAATTCCCATCGTTATAAAAATAACACAAAAAATCCCTCTCCGCTTGGGAGAGGGATCCGGAAACGGGGACAGCCCCGATCAATCGTGAACAAGTACCGGCATACCGGTCTCAACAGTTTCATAGAGTGCCTTTGCCGTAGACCACTTGAGGTTCAGGCAGCCGTGAGAACCGTTGTACATATAGATGCTGCCGCCGTATGCGCCTCTGCTGAGGTCATGGAAACCGCAGCCCAGCCAGTTGAACGGCATCCAGTAGTCAACAGGGCACTCATAACCCTGTACTGCCATCGTACCGAGTACGACCTTCGTATTGCGCGAGAGGATCTGGCAGACGCCACGCGGGGTTCTTCTGCTCGAATTGGTCTCCGTACCGGAAACGAAATCGTCGTCCAGCACCATCTGACCATTGATATACACCCAGAAATGCTGTGCGGAAATATCGGCTTCCACATAGGTATTGCCGATGTCGTCGGTCTTTCTGGTGTAACCCTCACGGGAATAGATCGGCTCGACCGTCACGGTCTGACCTTCCTGCATCAGTCCGATGAGCTGGTTGACGGTCTCCTCCTGGTTGATCTGCCAGCCGTAGGTACTGGACAGATCGCCGTTCCACGGCACGTCGATCCAGCCGTCGAGCGTTGCATAGAAGTGACGCGGCTTGCCGACGGTATCAGTCTCCGCTGCCATCTGTGCCACAAATGTGGAAACGCCGTCCTTATCGAACTGCACCTTGCCCTCGCTGTCCGTGAGAACGGTGCCGTCCTGATAGGTCATGATCCAGTCAGCGATCATGTTGCTGGTCACAACCTTCTTGCGGTCATCGAAATCGAAGGTGATATTGCAGCGTGCATAGCTGTTGTACAGATCCAGCTCCTGCGTCAGGTCGCCGCTGCGGATGGCTGCACGATAGTTCTCATAGCAGCCGCTGTCCTCCATCTCGAAGGTATTCATGCCGCTGGACATCTGTTCACGCAGGTAGCCCAGCAGGACCTCTGTATCGAATTCATCACCGAGCGTCTCGTCCTGGATCTTGAACGAGCCGTCCTCCTGACGGACGATGCACGCATTCTGGGAAATATCCTCGCCCCAGTCGTAATTGTTGATGAGGTCGCGAAGCTTGCCCTCGTCGTAGGTCAGGTCGTAATTGATGCGGTATTCGCTGGTATCGAACAGCTTGGTGACCCAGCGGTAGGGATTCTCAGAAACGGCTTCATCGAGTGCGCCGGTGGGAACGGAGTATTTCACATCGAAGTCCGATGCCTTGAACACGACCTGATCGCCGTCATGGGTGATGAGGGTGAGATCCTTGACCTCGGTATTCTGGATGAGGGTATCCTCCGCCTGTTCGATGCTCATGCCTGCTACTTTTGTGGTGTTCACAAAGGTGTTCGGCAGGAACTTCTCCTTGTATGTATTTGCCACGATCAGGTAGCTGGCTACGGCAGAAATTGCCAGACCAACACCTACGGTTGCCACGATCATGCCATAGGAAATGCCATGTTCTGCCAGTGCCGGAGGGCCTGCCACGCGCTTTTTTCTGGATTTTTTGCCGGACTTTTTCTTCACGCCGGACTTGCCGGATGCAGACTTTGCGGAAGCCGGACGCACGGGCTTCTCTGCATTTGCAGACGCCTTCTCCGTCATGGCAGAGGTATCCCCTGTGCCGGGCGTTTCTGCGTCCGCAGAAGCCTTCTTGGCAGAAGCTTCTGCGGATACTGCGGTATTCTTCAGAGGCTTCAGCGGTTTGAGCGGCTTGACAGGCGCTGCCGGTGCAGCAGGCTGTGCATCCCCATCAGCCGGTGCTGCCGCAGGCTCCTCATCATGAGAAAGCGCTGCGCGGATCTTCTCCATCTTATCCGCCTTTTCCTTGGAAACGCTCTGATCCATAGAAACATCGAGCTTTCTTGTCAGTTCGCTGCCTTTGTGTTCAGCCATTTCTTTTTTCGCATCCTTATCTTTGGCGATGCTTCTAACCAACTCTTCCAGCGAATCCTTATTCTCCAAGGTGGTCCTTCCTTTCTGCATTTTCCAAAATCCCAATTCCCATGCGGCTGAAACAAGTGACCGATGGGTTCACTCTATCCATACTATTTTAGTATACCACATTCGTTCGCGTATTGAAATAAAAAAAATATTACAATTAAGTAACGAATTGTCACTATTACGTCATTTTTCGCAAAACGGTGGTCACATATGCGACCATCTTAGGGCATTCTGTACATTTTCACCGAATACTGCCAAAAACTGCCGCAGTTTTTCCACCGCGGCAGTTTTGAAAACTCTTTATTGCTCAGCAGATCATGCGTCAACGTTGCCGATGAGCGTTCTCTTGAGCAGCGCCATATCGAATACATCCACATCGCCGTCAGCCGTCAGATCAGCGGCAGCAGCCTGGTCTTTATCCAGCGTATCCACACCAAGCAGATACTTCTGGAGCTTGATGATGTCCATGATGTCGAGCGCCTCGTCGAGGTTCACGTCGCCGTTGCCTGCGGTGATCTCCGGCGGATCGGAAGGCTGCGGATCAGAAGGCTCCGGATCGGTGGGATCCGTGGACTCTGCCTTCAGGTAGGTCTTGACGAATTCCTGTACCGCCTCGGATTCGCTGACAACGTTGATATTGGTGTCAACGACGGGGTTTGCGCCCTCGCCGTAGCCGACTGCATAGTCGCCCAGCTCGGTCACGCCTGCCGGCAGATTCACTTCTGTCAGACCGGAGCAGCCTGCCAGTGCATACTGGTCGACCTTGGTCACGGTTTCCGGAACGATGAGCGTAGTCAGGGACTTGCAGTTGTACAGCACATGGTTGCCCAGGACGGTCAGATCTGTCGGAAGCTGTACGTCGGTCAGGGCTGTGCAGCCGGCGAATGTCCAGATACCGATCTTTTCCATAGAGCCGTCAAACTTCGCCGTCTCCAGTCCGTCGCAGCCGCAGAATACGAAGCTACCCATCGTGTCAACGCTTGCCGGAATGGTGATGTTCTTGAGGGAATCCGCATCATAGAATGCATAGTTGCCGATGCTGGTCAGGCCCTCCGGAAGTGTGATCTCGGTCAGGCCGTCGCAGTCATAGAATGCATAGCTGCCGATGTCGGTCAGAGTCGCCGGGAGATTGATCTCCTCGAGCGCGGTGCCGTAGAACGCATTCTCGCCGATTCTGGTCAGGGTATCCGGCAGAACGATCTTCTTGAGGGAGGTGCAGTATGCGAAGGACGTATTGCCGATGGCGGTAATGCTGTCCGGAATGGTCACGTTTTCGAGTGCCGAGCAGTCCATGAAGGTGTTCATATTGATGATGCTCATGCCTGCGGAGAGCTTGGCATCGGTCAGGCGCTTGCAGTTCGCGAAAGCGTCGGTATCCACGCGCTGTACGTTGTCCGGGATCTCAATGGACATCAGACCGGAATAGGAGAACGCGCCCATGCCGATCGACTTGAGCGTTGTCGGGAGGGAAACGCTCTCCAGATTCGGGCAGAGGTATGCAAAGCACAGTCCAATATTGGTAATGCCTTCTGCGAACGTGATCTTCTTCAGATTCTGGCAGGAGCTGGCGATATAGCCTGCCATATAGGTAACGCTGCCCGGGATGGTGAGCTCTGTCAGGGCATCGCAGTGGTCAAATGCCTCCTTGCCGATACCGGTCAGGGTATCCGGCAGGTTGAATTCCTTGAGGCTGGTGCAGCAGAGGAATGCGTCGTCGTTGATGTTCTTGACGCCCTGCATACCAACGATCTCCTCCAGTCCGGTGCAGTTGCAGAATGCATTCGGGCCGATCTTTTCCACAGTATCCGGAATGGTGACCTTCTTCAGATTCGACTTTCCCTCGAATGCGCCGGCATAGATGACCTGTACCGGGAACGACAGACCGGTCTTTTCGTCTGTGATGGTTTCAGGGATCTCGACCTCAGTCGCAGTATCGTCATCCATCGAGATGATCTGTACAAAACCAGCCTGTACATACTGGAATGTAAAAATGTCCTGCTGATAATACTTCTTGACATCCCAGGACGGCTTGGTTGCAGCATAAGCCGTGATGGATGTGCCGACGGAGCCCATCAGGGGTGCCGAACCGCTGAAGATCATCGCAGCTGCCATAACACCGGCAGCGATCTTGTTCATTCTCATAGTGATCCTTCCTCTCTTTTAAAAAAAGCTAAAGATTCTCTCTCACCCGAACCCTTTCCCCTGAGATCTGGGTGAAAATCGCTGATAATCCTCCGCATTTCTGCTTCAGATATATACACATTTATTATAACCGATAGATCGGGCATTTGTCAAGGGAGAAGCGCATTTTTTCCATTGTGACTTTTATCAAAATTTGAATAGGATATTTGTGTATTATAGCAAACAAAACTGTCGGGATGGCTTCAGTCGCCGAGAATTTTCGGTGCAGGTGCATTCTCGCGCTCTGCCTGTTCACGGCGTTTCCGGATGCGGTATTCCCGCGCAGGGTCGGTAAAGATCTGCCACAGACACAGCACCGTGAGCAGCACCGTCACCAGCAGGATCGGCAGCAATCGGTCGCGGTACAGCTGGCTGACAGGCATGAGGTCGTCGCCGATGCCGGAGAAATGCGCATCGGCATACGCGCAGAACCGCCGCAGCACCGCAAGGCACATTCCACAGCCGACACAGCCGGATGCGATGCCGAGGATGTTGCATTTCCACCACCGGGCGCGGATGCCGAGCATGGCGAGGAGCGTTCCGGCGCAGACCAGTCCGCCGCCGGCAAACATCAGCCCTGCCAGCGACCGGAACAGCGCCGGATACGCGCCTGTCCCGACATTGTGCATCCATCCGGCAGCACTCATCATCGCCATGAATGCCGGATAGATGACCGTGAGGAGCACGACCGCGATGCGAAGGCAAATTTTCCCGATTCCGGACAATTTTTCCATAGTAAAGCTCTTCCTTTCGTCCGGCACGCGGCCGGATTCCACAAATTGAATATGTATATCTGCGCCCTTTGCTGCTCATGCTGATACTGTGCAGGCTTCTGCACAGAAAGCAGGTGACACATGAAACCAACTTTCACATGGCGCAGGTCAAAAGCAACGTTCCTGCGCCGTTTTCAAAAAGCAATGACCATCTGCGCAGCGGCGGCGATGCTGCTGCCGACAACGGCTGCGCTGTTTTACGCCGGGAGACTTCCGGATGAATTCCACATCCGGCGCGGGGAATGTCTGCACATCACAAGTGCCTTCCCCATCGAAGCCGTCCCGATCCCGTCCGCCGCGCAGGCGGCACAGCTCGGCAGCACGCCGCAAACGGCTTCCCTCCGGCTGTTCGGGATATTTCCCATCAAGAACGTCCGCACACAGCCCACGGAGGAGGTCATGCTCGTCCCGTGCGGTGCGCCGTTCGGTGTCCGGATGCTGATGGGCGGTGTCATGGTGATCGGATTCGGCGAAGTGGCGTCGGCGGACGGACACTGCTGTCCGGCCGTCGATGCCGGGCTTGCGGTCGGGGACGTCATCATCGGCGCAAATCAGACCGAAATTCGCTCGACTGCCGATTTCCGCGCGGCCGCCAAGGACGGGCAGACGCTCGATCTCACGGTCATGCGTGGCAGTACCTTGCAGGAAATTTCGCTGACGCCGGCTTACTCCCTGACGGAAGGCTGCTGTCAGACCGGACTGTGGGTGCGAGACAGTGCCGCCGGCATCGGGACGCTCACCTATTTTGAGCCGGAGACCGGACGCTTCGGCGGTCTGGGGCATCCCATCTGCGATCCGGACACGGGAGAGCTCATTCCGCTTGCACAAGGCGAAGCGGACGCCGTGACCATCAGCGGTGTGGTGCGCGGTCAGGCAGGGCTTCCGGGGCAATTGCAGGGCTATTTTGCGGCAGACGCCCCCATCGGGACGCTCTTCTGCAACAGCGAAGCCGGCGTCTTTGGCACGCTCGACGTCATCCCCGACCTGCCAGCCGTGCCGATGGCATTGCAGCAGGAGGTGGAAACCGGCGAAGCGGTCATTCTCGCCACGCTCGAGGGCGATGCGCCGGAGCCGTTCACCGCGGAGATCCTCTCGCTCGACTATGCCAGCAGCACGCGGAACATGGTCATTCGCGTGACCGATCCGCGTCTGCTGGAAGCTGCCGGCGGCATCGTGCAGGGCATGAGCGGCTCGCCGATCCTGCAAAACGGTCGGCTTGTCGGGGCTGTGACGCACGTCTTTGTCAGCGATCCCTCACAAGGATACGGCATTTTTGCGGAGCATATGTATGCCTACACGCAGTCGGCGGCGGCGATCCCTTAAAAAAACAGAAGAAAAAGGCGCTGCCACATTCTGGCAGCGCCACATTTGCTTTGGCTGATCTCTTATCTGTTGTCGTCGCTGAAGCCGCTCTCAACCAGCTCTACCAGAGCCTCAACAGCAGCCTGCTCATCAGAGCCGTCAGCGATGATGCGGATGTCGGTGCCGCCAACAATACCCAGAGAAAGGATACCGAGCAGGGACTTAGCGTTTACTCTGCGCTCCTTCTTCTCGATCCAGATAGAGGACTTGTACTCATTAGCCTTCTGGATGAAGAATGTTGCGGGTCTTGCGTGCAGACCTACCTGATTCTGAACGGTCACGTCTTTTACAAACATAATCAAACTCTCCCATCTTTGCAATGTAAATTGTATTTGTTTTGTTTTACCTTTGCATATTGTTATTATACATGGAAAAATTGAAAACGTCAACCGGTTTTCGGCACATCCGACCATTTTTGAGCGATTTTCTACGCTTTGACAAAATCCAAAGCCGGTAACAGGCAGCAGATTTGTATAGTATCACAATAATGAAAACTGTGAAATATACTATCCGTATGAAACAATTTTCAACCGGAAATTTTAGTGATTGTGCTGTGATATTTGGCAAAATGCGTAAATTTCCGCACTTTGCTTTGGGCGATTTGAGAAGTGGCGCAAAATAGGGATAGACCGGCTATCAAAAGAAATCTGCCCGATCCGCCGGAGGTTTTCCACATCCGGTTTTTGAAAGGTGGAAACGAAGTGTATTCTGCACAGCACAATTCAAAAAAAGCTGCTTTCCGGAACGGTACCGAAAAGCAGCATGATCTTATTTCTCCAGCAGATCCGGGCGTTTCTCGCGTGTCACGCGGAGGGATTCCTCCCGGCGCCACCTGGCGATGTTCATGTGATGGCCGGACATCAGCACCTCCGGCACATTCATGCCCTCCCAGACCTCCGGGCGGGTGTACTGCGGATACTCCAGCAGACCGGAGAAATGGCTCTCCTCCTCGAATGCGATCGCCGCCGGAAGGACGCCGCCGCACATCCGCGCAATGGCATCCGTCAGCACCAGGGCCGGCAGCTCGCCGCCGGTGAGGACGTAATCGCCGATGGAGATCTCCTCGTCCACGATCTTGTCGATCACGCGCTGATCGACGCCCTCGTAGTGACCGCACAGCAGGAAAAGCGAGCTTTCATGGGACAATTCTACGGCTCTCGCCTGCGTCAGCGTCCTGCCCTGCGGCGAGAGGTAGATCGTGTGCGGCCGCTGCCCGATCTGTTCGCAGACCGCCTGCCAGCAGCGATAGATCGGCTCTGCCTGCATGACCATGCCCATGCCGCCGCCGAACGGCTTGTCGTCCACACGGCGGTGCTTATCCAGCGTATAGTCGCGGATATTGTGGCAATGCACCTCGATCGCGCCCGACTTTCTGGCGCGTCCGATGATGCTTTCGGAGAGGTACGCTTCGCACATCTCCGGAAACAGTGTTGCGATCTCAATCCGCATCGAACAGTCCCTCCAGCGGTCGGATGGTCATGGTGCCGGCTTCGATATTCGTTTCGAGAACAACATCCGGGATCGCCGGAACGAGGTATTCGTGCTCCGTCTCTGCATTCCACACGCAGTAAACATCGTTCGCGCCGGTCTGCATCACGTCGCGGATCTTGCCCCAGATCCTGCCGGTATCGGCATCGTGAACCTCCAGACCGATCAGATCCTGCACGAAATAGCAGCCCTCGTCCAGCTCTACATCCTCGCGGTCCATATAGAGGACCGTGCCGCGCAGTTTCTCTGCCCGGCTGCGTGTCAAGACGCCCTCCAGCTGCATGATGACCATATTCTGGTGTACACGCGCGCGCACCACTTTGATGGGCTTCCGGCCGCTCCGGTCAGTATACAGCACGTCAAAGGAACACAAAAACGCCGCATCATCGCACCAGGGGTAAACCTTGACCTCCCCGGCAAGACCATGGACGTTTGTGATTTTGCCTATTTCTAAAAAGCGTTTCTGTCCCATCAGCCGATCTCCACGGCGATGCTTTCCAGGCCGTTCTTGGCAGCGCCGGAACGCATGATGGTACGGATCGCCTTGGCGATTCTGCCCTGCTTGCCGATGACTCTGCCCATGTCGTCCTCTGCAACGTGCAGATGGAATACCACTACGCCTTCCTCATTCGGCTCATCCTGTGTAATTTCAATGGCAGTCTTGTCATCCACGAGACCTGCCACAATAGCAAACAATAATTCTTTCATGGAATTTCCTCCGGATTGCGATGACTTGGAGGGAAGCGGAGCGTTTTTTGACAGCTCGTGCTTACCTCCGGATCTCGCAGAGTCTGGCATCGGAAATGTAAGAGATCTCTTACTTCTCGATGATGCCCTCCTTCTTCAGGATGGTCTTCACGGTATCAGTCGGCTGTGCGCCCTTTGCGAGCCAAGCCTTTACCTTATCAGCATCAACGTTGACAACAGACGGCTCCTTAGTCGGATCGAAGTAACCAACCTCCTCGATGAAGCGGCCATCTCTCGGGTAACGAGAATCTGCAACAACTACACGATAGAACGGAGCCTTCTTAGCGCCCATTCTTCTCAGTCTGATCTTTACTGCCATTTTGTTTCACCTCCGTGATCTCTATTCTGATGTATCTATCAAGCGGGGAACCGCATGATAACGGGATTATTTCTTCGGCAAGCCGTTCACGCCGGGCATTTTGCTCATGTCCATGCCTGCGAAAGCGCGTTTTGCCTGACGCATCATGGCCTTGCCCTTCTTGCCCTTGCCGCCGCCGAGCTTCTTCATGACCTTCTGCATCTGCTCATACTGCTTGAGCAGGCGGTTGACATCCTCGACCTTGTTGCCGCTGCCGGCCGCGATGCGGCGCTTGCGGGACGGGTTGATGATGGAAGGCTTGGCGCGTTCTGCCGGTGTCATGGAGGTGATGAGCGCCTCCAGACGGTTGAACTGGTTGTCATCGAGCTGCTCATCGGGGACTTTATCGCCGCCGGGGAGCATGGAAACGATGGACTTGAGCGAGCCCATCTTGCGGATCTGTCTGAGCTGATCGAGGAGGTCGTTCATATCGAAGGTGCCTTCCTGCGTGATCTTTCTCGTAAGCTTCTCCGCTTCGTTATGGTCAATGACATTCTCTGCGCGTTCGATGAGCGTCAGCACATCACCCATGCCGAGGATGCGCGATGCCATACGCGAGGGATGGAATTTCTCGAAATCGTCGAGTTTTTCGCCCATACCAACGTATTTGATGGGCTTACCGGTAACAGCGAGGACGGACAGTGCCGCACCGCCGCGGGTATCGGAGTCAAGCTTGGACATCAGCACGCTGTCGATGCCGAGTGCATCGTCGAACGCCTTTGCCACATTGACAGCATCCTGACCGGTCATCGCGTCCACGACGAGCATGATCTCATCGGGTTCGGTGGCAGCCTTGATGTTCTGCAGCTCCTCCATCAGTTCGGTGTCAATATGCAGACGGCCTGCGGTATCGAGCAGGACATAGTCGTGACCATAGTCCTTCGCATAGCGGACAGCCTGTTTTGCGATGATGACGGGATCGATCTGTCCCATCTCAAAGACCTTGACGCCGGCCTTTTCGCCGACGACCTGCAACTGCTGGATCGCAGCCGGCCGGTAGATATCGCACGCTGCGAGCATCGGGCGGTGTCCCTCTGCCTTGAGCATTTTTGCAAGCTTTGCGGAATGGGTGGTCTTACCGGATCCCTGGAGGCCGCACATCATGATGATCGTGGGGGGCTTGGACGCCAGCGCCAGGCGGGCGTTATCGTTGCCCATGAGCGCGATCAGCTCCTCATTGACGATCTTGATGACCTGCTGTGCCGGTGTCAGGCTGCTGAGAACCTCCTCACCGACTGCCTTTTCCGTGACCTTGCCGACAAAGTCCTTGACGACCTTGTAGCTGACATCCGCTTCGAGCAGTGCCAGGCGAACCTCACGCATGGCTTCCTTGACATCATTTTCGGTCAGTCTGCCGTGGGATTTGAGCCGCTTGAAGACGTTATTGAGCTTTTCGGAAAGTCCCTCAAATGCCATGGGATGTCACCTCTCTGTATTTTATAGTAACCGGAGCCCCTGATCGGTCAGCTCCGTGATCTTCGTGGGATCGGGGGGATCGGACGTGCAGAGTGTGCGGATCTCCTCCAGGCATCTGCGCATCGCGCCGATCCTTGCCGCCATGCCGAGCTTCTGCTCGGTGTCCAGCAGGAACGCCTCGGAATGCCGCAGGCTGTCGCGGACGGCCTGCCGCGTGATGCTGCGCATTTCTGCGATCTCGGAGAGGGAAAGATCCTCATTGTAGTACAATTCCGCGAGATCCCTCTGACGTTCTGTCAGAAGTTCGCTGTAACAATCGAGCAGCAGCACAAGCTCCAGATTCTTTGCCATGCGACCACTCCTTGTAAAGTACTTCTGCTTTCCAAACCTTTATTAGTATACCACATCGCGCATGGAAAGTCAAGTTACTTTACAAACTTTTTGATTTTCAGCAACTTGCACAAAAGGCTGCCCCCCGACGTTTCCGCCGGAGGGCAGTTATCATACAGGAAGGAACACGTTTGATTACAGTCCCCAGATGTCGCGCGCGTAATCGCGAACAGATCTGTCGGCGGAGAAGATGCCTGCGCCGGCAGTGTTCATCAGGGACATTCTTGCCCAGCGATCCTTGTCGTTGTAGCACTCGGTGCTGAACTTCTGCACACGTCTGTAATCCTCGAAGTCTGCCAGAACCATATACGGATCCTGTGTCTTGAGGGAATTTGCGACCTCTGCGAACTGGCAGCCGTTGATGCCGTGATACATTCTGTTCACGCAGTCGCGGATGATCTGGTTCTCGTTGTAGAGGCGCTCCGGATTGTAGTTGGGCTTAGCCGCATTGACCTCCTCGGTCTTCATACCAAAGATGATGATGTTGTCGTCGCCGACCGCATCCTTGATCTCGATGTTTGCGCCGTCGAGGGTACCCAGTGTCACGGCGCCGTTGAGCATGAGCTTCATGTTGCCGGTACCGGAAGCCTCTGTACCTGCCAGAGAGATCTGCTCGGAGATATCTGCCGCCGGCATCAGCAGCTCGGAGAGCGTAACGCTGTAGTTCTCGATGAAGTGAACCGCCAGCTTCTCGTTGATCTTCGGGTTCTTGCGGATCTCCTCGCCGATCGCCCAGATCATCTTGATGATCTGCTTTGCGAGGTAGTAGCCCGGTGCTGCCTTTGCCGCGAAGATATAGGTCTTGGGCGTGAAGTCTGCATCCGGATGCTCCAGCAGATAGTTATAATCTGCGAGGATATTCATGACATTCAGGTGCTGGCGCTTGTACTCATGCAGGCGCTTTACCTGTACGTCGAAAATGCTGTCGGTGTTGAGGTCAACATGGGAGGTGTGGTGAACGTACTTTGCGAAGCGCTCCTTGTTCTCCTTCTTGACCTGCATCATGCGCTCGAGCGTCTCCTTGTCATCTGCAAACACAGAGAACTTGGACAGCTGGGAGGCGTCCTTCAGGAAGCCGTTGCCGATCTTGTCGGTCAGCAGCTGCGTCAGGCCCGGATTGGACTGGTACAGCCATCTGCGGTATGCGATGCCGTTGGTGACGTTCTTGAACTTGTGCGGGGTGTCCTTTGCCTCGTCCGCGAAGACATCGGTCTTGATGATCTCAGAGTGCAGCTTGGAAACGCCGTTGACGCTGTGGGAAGCCGCCACGCACAGGGTTGCCATGTGGACCTGATTGTCCTTGATGATGGACATTCTGGTGGTCTTGGCAGAATCGCCGCCGTTGCGCTTCATGAGCTCTGCGCAGTAGCGGTTGTTGATCTCTACGATGATGGAGAACACACGCGGAATGATGTGCTTCATCATGTTGACATCCCACTTCTCCAGTGCTTCTGCCATAACGGTGTGGTTGGTATAAGCGAAGGTATTGGTCACGATGTGCCAAGCCTTATCCCAGCCGTAGCCGCAGTCATCGAGCAGGATGCGCATCAGTTCCGGAATGGCGAGTGTCGGGTGGGTGTCATTGATGTGGATGGCAACCTTCTCGTGCAGATTGTCGAGGGTGCCGTACACATTCATGTGGGTATTGACAATATCACCGATCGCTGCGGCGCACAGGAAGTACTGCTGACGCAGACGGAGGGACTTACCCTCGAGGTGGTTATCATTCGGGTAGAGGATCTTGGAGATGGCGTTTGCCATAGAGTTCTGACCGAGTGCCTTTGCGTAGTCGCCCTGGTTGAACATCTCCATATTGAAGGACGGTGCCTTTGCCGACCACAGACGCAGTACGGAAACGCCGGGAGAATCATAACCGGATACATACATATCCACCGGAGTAGCCATAACGGTGTTGTAGTTGACATGGGAAATGTGGTGGTACTGATTATCCCAGTACTCCTTCATCTCGCCCTCGAAGTGGATCTCGATCGCCTTTTCGGGCTTGGGATCGAGCCATACAGAACCGCCGGGGAGCCAGTTATCCGGAAGCTCAGTCTGCCAGCCGTCCTCGAGCTTCTGCTTGAAGATACCGTACTCATAGCAGATGGAGTGGCCCATGGCCGGCATACCAGTGGTCGCCATACCGTCGAGGTAGCACGCAGCCAGTCGGCCCAGACCGCCGTTGCCCAGACCTGCGTCCGGCTCGCACTCATAGATCATGTCGATATTAATGTTATATTCGGAGAGCATCTCCGTGATCTGATCTGCGATCTGGAGGTTGTAGAGGGAGGTCTTGAGGGAGCGTCCCATCAGGAACTCCATCGACAGGTAGTACACCTGCTTCTTGCCTGCGGAATGTGCCTGATTGATGAACTTGCGGCGCTTTCTCTTGAGATGCTCCATCACGAGGGCAGAGAGTGCCTCGTAAACCTGCTGATCGGATGCCTCATCGGGAGATACGCTGAACTTGGTCTGCAGTTTCTCCACGAACAGCTCTTTGAATTTCTTCATTTCTTTGCTGTCAAATGCTGCCATAATCTTATCCTTTCCGCTCCGCGGTGAATGCCGGTACACGGCAGATGCCGGAGCGTTCTCCTTTCTCATAGCATGATATATGGTACAGCCCTGCGCAGGATGGCGCAAAAGGCTACAATAACAGTATAACCGATTTCCGTCATTCTGGCAATTGACGTTTTCGCCAAATATTCGCTGTGAGTTCATTACACAATGTATACCAGATGGCAGAGGAGCGCGGTTCGCGGTTAATTCTCTCCGGCATTATACAGCTCGTATTCGCAAAAAAGCCAGAAAGCGCCCGTTTTGTTAAATATTCTAACATAAATTGAGAGATTTTTCGGCGTTTTCTATCAAAGCAGGCGCATAGATCTTTGATTTGTCTGCAAGACTTTCCGGCTATATTTCAAGCATCCAGCGGATGCCTTTTGCCGTGCGCAGATCGGGTTCCTGAAAGTGATTGCCCGGATTTTTCTCAAAAGTCGTCGGGATGCCCTGCGCCTGAAGCTGTGCAAAAAGCGCCTGTGTACGTTCCTGCACCGTTGCCATGACCGGATTGCGTGTTTTGTGTTCCCGGTCGCCGAGCGAAAAATAGACCGCATCCGGCACAGCTGCCAGCTTCTGCGCTGCCGCAAATTCCAGAAATTCCGGAAACCAGAACGAGCCGGACGCCGACGCCGCCCGGCGGAACACGTCCGTCCTGTACAGCGCCCACACCGCGAACAGCCCTGCCAGCGAATAGCCGGAAATGGCGTGATATAGCGGTGGTTCGGGCAACTGTGCCGTGACCTCCGGAATGATGCCCCTGGTCAGCTCACGCAGGAAGCTGTCGGCATTTCCGGCGAAATCCTCGCCGTTTTTGAAGGTGCGGGCGCATTTCCACGGGGACAGATCGCCGTTCCAGTCGCGGACGGAAACGGCGGCAAGCTGAAAAGCCGGTGCGTGCAGATTCCGGCAGGCGTTCCAGACGGCTTCGCCCTCCTGCTCAAACGTGCAGAGCCAGACCAGCGGACTTCCGGCATTTTCTTCGCCAAACAGCGTGATATGTCTGCCGGAACTGGTGAAATTCCTCATGATGATCCCTCCTGTGAACGTTATTGATTGATACTATTATACACGCTTTCCGGCAGATTTGCAAGTAAGCGAAAAACCGGAGCGTGTGACTCCGGTTTCAGACTGTCAAAAAAGTGGTTTTGTAAGAACATGGGCGACAGCCCAAATCGGGGTGCAGGGGGCGAAGCCCCCGCAATATAGCCCCTCCCCCATTGGGGGAGGGGTTGGGGTGGGGGCACTCCCTGATGCATCATCACCAGAAAAAGGACTTTTTGACAAGCTGAAACCGGAGCGTGTGACTCCGGTTTTCTTATCTTTTTATAAAGATCTCCCGATAGAGCAATCCCTGACCGGTGCTGTACCAGAGCAGCCGACCTCTCGCAATATAGGGCATCCGCACCTGCAAGCTCCATTCCGGATACTGCCGGCTCAAAATGAGCTGGCTGTCCGTCAGGAATGCCACAAACGCGATGTAATCCTCTTTCGTCATGGCGTGGTCGGACGTGATGTACCACTCGCCGTCCGCTGCTTCCATTCGGAGAAAGTCCGCTTCTTCGGCTTTTTTCGGGGTAAGCGGTGTCAGGTGTTTTCCACAGCAATGCACCTGCGCATCCGCAGACGAGGTCAGGATATTGCCGCAGTCGGGACAGACGTAAAATCGCAGTTTCTTCATGTTTCCGGTATCCTCCTGTTCTGTGCGTTCTCCGCGCAGGAGTGTTTCCATGCTCACGCCAAGCACGCCGGACAATTCACGCAGCAGGGAAATATCCGGACAGCCACCGCCTGTTTCCCATTTGGAAACGGTTTTGTCCGTCACATGGAGCATTTCGGCAAGTTCGCGCTGTGTCAGTCCGAGCTGCATCCGGAACTGCCGGATCAACTGACCGGTTTTGATGGGATCCATGAAGGTCACTCCTTTCGCTGTCTTTATCATATACCAAAAACCGGCAGTTGTCAATCCACGCTGCGTAGAGTCCGGATTTCCGGCAATATTTCGTCAATCTTCCTGCGTCATCAGGTACGCCCTGCACGGCGCACCGTCACAGCCGCCGAGATTCAGGGGCGCGGCATTCAGGAAATATTTCCCCTCCGGCACATCCATGAGGACGATGCCCTCCAGCAGCACGGTTTCCGCGCCAAGCAGGATCAGATGCACTTCCATCGGCGCATCCTCCGGCCCGACGGTCTGGCTCTCATTGCCGAGGAGCAATAGCCCTGCCTTTGCAAAGGCCCGTGCCGCATCCGCCGTCACTGTCGCCTTGCCGCCGATCAGGATGCGTTTGTCTGCACCAAGTGATCTGGCTTTTGCGAGCATTTTCTCCGCATCCGCAGCCGACACATTCCCCTCATGCCGGAACACGCAGCAATCCCCGACAAACGGCACAAGTCCCATCTGGTCGATGGTCTTGCCGTCTTTCAGAAAATGGAACGGCGCATCGACGTGCGTGCCGTTGTGGGCGCACAGGGACAGTGCAGTCAGATTGCAGACATCGCCGTTTTCGAGGGTTTGCAGCCGTGTGAACGCAGGACTGGGATCACCGGAAAAGACGTTGCAGGTGAAAAGTTCTTGTGAGATGTCGATCAGCATAAAGATTCCTCCTTCTGCTTGAAAAAATG
>JAFPXW010000324.1 GCA_017394565.1 Oscillospiraceae bacterium
CCTGCGATCGGTGTGCCATATGCAAACGTGAAACGCTCTACGCTGTCCGGATTGCCGTCAGCGGACTTGAGGATGCTCATGGCATAATTGAAACCGCCGTTCTCAACGTGCATGATGCCGGAAATACGAGGTGTGAAATTCGGTGCATCGTCCTCATACTCACGGGTACGCAGGGACTGCTCGAAAGTCTGCTGCTTGTCCATCAGCTCATAGATGGTGTCGGTCTGGTCGCCGTTGGTCACGATGGTCTTATTGCCGAGAACGCGAACCGGTGCGTAAATAATGAGATGCGGATCGGACAGCTTGGACGGGTCAGCCGCTTCCGTGCGGATGCCGTCAGCCGTTTCCGTAAACACGCGGTTGCGGGAGTTCACGCTTCTTCCCATGATAAAATAAGCCGTCACAGCGGACTTGCCGTCAGCGGACTTGCCGATGACGATGCCGCGGCCGGGATAGGAATTGCTTTTCAGCTCTTCGTAAATGTCGAGAGTTTTCATGTTTGTTCCTCCTGTTTTCTGTGATTCATCAGACAAAATCCACATACGCCTTGCCGTCAACGACCGTCAGTCTGTCCTCGCAGAACAGGCTCACTGCCTGCGGAAGGATTTTCCACTCCGCCTGTTCCATGACACGGCGCTGCAAAATCTCCGGCGTATCGCCATTTTCAACTGCTACCGCCTTCTGGAGAATGATCGGACCGCCGTCGCAGATCTCATTGACAAAGTGAACCGTCGCACCCGTCAGCTTGACGCCCTTTGCCAGCGCGTGCTCATGGACATGAAGCCCATAGAAGCCGTCGCCGCAGAAAGACGGGATCAGCGAGGGATGGACGTTGATGATGCGGTTCTCGAATGCACGGATCAGCGACACATCGAGGATGGTCATAAAGCCGGCGAGTACAATGAGGTCAGCCTGCTCCTCCTGCAAAACGTTCAGCAGCGCGTCGCTGTACGCCTTGTTATCAGAAAACTCCTTACGCGGCAAAACGCACGATTTGATGCCGTTTTCTTTGGCACGTGTCAGCGCATAGGCTTCACTGTTCGAGGAGATCACACAGGTGATCTCGCCGCCCTTGATCTCGCCGCGTTTCTGCGCGTCGATGAGCGCCTGTAGGTTCGTACCGCCGCCGGAAACGAGAACTACGATATGTTTCATTCCGTTCACTCCTTATAGAATAGGACCTGTACCTTCAAACGACCTGTCCTCATAGTAAAAAAGCCATATCAGCTTCATCCGCCTTGTGCCGCATTCGCGGTCTGAAATACCATGCATCCGATCCCGACCACAATGCACACGATCCCCAGACAGCCGCCTGAGTGATCCTGACATCGGATCAGGTATTCGTCCTCGCGCCCGTTGAAACAGAATTCCTCCGGATCGCGCGGATTATAGCGGATGTGGTAGGATTTGCCAAGCGTGTACTGCTTGTCTGCTTTGGAAACAGGAAACGCCGCACGGACTTTCCTGCCATCCGTGGTTTCATACACCATGACCGGCGCATAGCGATACATCTGCTCGCGTTGAATGGAAAGCCCGTCTTTCTCTGCGTAATAATCGGCTGCAACCGCCTCGCACGCCACCCATTTCTCGAAATGCGGACGCTTGATGAGATTGCGGATCTTGGACGCGATCATCAGGATCACGCCTCCCCCGATGAGGAGGAGGTATGCATACGGCAGCCAAGCCAATAAGAGCAGCACCGCGGCAATCACAAGTGTAACGACATCTGTCCAGAACGTCTTTCTCCTGCTGTGGCGTGCATCTTCCATCGAGCTGCGTTCCCAGTCACGCATATGTTTCATTTCCTTCGCATTGTTAATGATGATTTAATTTTACCTGTGACGCCCGTCGTTTCGATCCACCTGCTGGTGCGAGGTCTGGTCAAATAATGCCATACCGGATCAAAGATGATCAGAAAAATCCCCACTGCCGCCAGTATCAGTTGCGGATGCGGCAGCAGATCCAGAAAATTCCCGAAGATCATAACAAGGATAATCACCAGAATGCTGCAAACAGATCCGATCGGATCAGTCGAGGATCACGCCGTCCTCTGCATCTACCAGTTCGCCGAGGATGTAAGCCTCCTCACCTGCTGCATTCAGGATGGAAACCGCCTTGTCAGCGTCCTCTGCTGCAACAGATACGATCATGCCGACACCCATATTAAAGGTGTTGAACATATCGCGCTCCGGAATATGACCGGTTCTTGCGATCAGGTCGAAGATCGGGAGAATCTGGACATCCTTCTTCGCGATGTGTGCAGATATGCCCTGCGGCAGGGAACGCGGGATATTCTCATAGAAGCCGCCGCCGGTGATGTGGGAAACAGACTTGACAGTCACACTCTCCATCAGCTTCAGGACGGGCTTCACATAGATCTTGGTCGGTGTCAGCAGGCTCTCGCCGAGCGTCTTACCGAGTTCATCGAAATGCACGGACAGATTCTTCTCGTTGATGGAGAATACCTTGCGCACGAGAGAGAAGCCGTTGGAGTGAACGCCGGAGGACTTCAGTGCGATCAGCACGTCGCCTGCCTTCTGGCTGGAGGTATCCACAATCTTCTTCTTGTCCACAACGCCGACAGCAAAACCAGCCAGATCGTACTCATCCACCGGATAGAAGCCCGGCATTTCGGCAGTTTCACCGCCTACCAGTGCGCAGCCGGACTGTACGCAGCCGTCTGCGATACCGGAAACGATCGTCGCGATCTTCTCCGGATAGTTCTTGCCGACTGCAATATAATCGAGGAAGAACTGAGGCTTTGCACCGCAGCAGATGATGTCGTTGACGCACATCGCAACGCAGTCGATGCCGACTGTGTCATGCTTGTCCATCAGGAACGCCAGCTTGAGCTTGGTGCCGACACCATCGGTACCGGAAACGAACACCGGCTTCTCAATGCCGGTCAGATCCGGCTCAAACAGGCCGCCGAAGCCGCCGATACCGGACAGAACACCCGGTACATTCGTCTTGGCGATATGCTCCTTCATGAGCTTGACCGCCTCATAGCCGGCAGTTACGTCAACGCCTGCTTTTTTGTAGCTTTCAGAAAAACTATTCATGGTTTTCCTCCTAAATGCCCCGAGGCGGGAAAAAGCTATGCCTCGAGCTTGTTTTCAAACTTATCCTTCGGCTGCACCGTTGGGACTGCCACTGGATAGTCCCCTGTAAAGCAGCCGGTACAGAAGCCGCATTTTGCGCCCTTTGCGATCTGCTGCACGCCTTCTACGCTCAGATACCCAAGCGAATCTGCACCGATCTCCGTACAGATCTCCAGGATGGTCATCCGGCAGGCGATCAAGTTCTCGCGGCTGTCCACGTCCGTGCCGAAATAGCAGGGATTCGTGAACGGCGGGCAGGATACCCGGAAATGGATCTCCTTCGCCCCTGCATCACGCAGGAGCCCGACAATGCGTGCGGAAGTCGTTCCGCGCACGATGCTGTCGTCGATGAGGACGACACGTTTGCCCTCGACCGTCTCGCGAACGGCATTGAGCTTCAGGCGGACGGAATTCATCCGCTGCTTCTGGTTCGGCTGAATAAAGGTTCTGCCGACGTAACGGTTCTTGACGAATCCGACTCCATACGGGATGCCGGATGCACGGGAAAATCCCAATGCTGCGTCAAGTCCGCTGTCCGGTACGCCGATCACCACATCGGCATCGACCGGATGCTCCTGCCAGAGAAGTTCCCCGGCGCGAAGCCTTGCCCTATGGACGCTGCACCCCTCGATCACAGAATCGGGACGCGCAAAATAAACGAATTCAAACACGCAAAGCGCTGTTTTTTTACCGCAATGCGTGCGGATGGAACGGATGCCCTCCTGATCGACGACGATGATCTCGCCGGCGAGGAGGTCGCGTTCGTACTGCGCACCGATGGCATCGAGCGCACAGGTTTCCGATGCAAAGACCGTGCTGCCGTCCGGCAGAGTTCCCATCACGAGCGGACGGAACCCGTTCGGATCCCTTGCGGCGATGAGCTTCTGTGCTGACATCACCACGAGGGAATACGCGCCTTTCAGGTCGTACATCGCGTGTTCCACGGCACGCTCGATGGAATCCTTCTGCAAACGGTGTTCCGTCAGGCAGTAGGAGATCACCTCGGTGTCGTTGGTCGACTGAAAAATGGCGCCGCGCAGCTCATAGCGCTGCCGCAGCTGATAGGCGTTCACCAGATTGCCGTTATGGGCAATGGCAAGCGGTCCCTTGATATGCCGTACCACAAGCGGCTGTGCATTCACGCGGTTATTGCTGCCGGTCGTCGAGTACCGGACGTGCCCGATGGAGATGGTTCCCTGTCCAAGTTTGTCCAGCTTGTCGCCGCTGAATACCTCCTGCACAAGTCCCACATCCTTATGGTGGGTGAATATCCCGCGATCATTCACTACGATTCCACAGCTCTCCTGACCCCTATGCTGCAGCGCAAACAATGCTGCATATGTGAGCGCCGCTGTATCGGCACTCCCTTTCGAGAATACGCCAAAAACGCCGCATTCTTCATGCAAATCAGAAAACATATTCAATTCAATCCTTACAAGCTGTGTGGAATCACAGGTGGGAACAAAGGCTGCTCCCACCTATTTTCGGTCTGTTACTCGTTGCCGTCCCAGCAGTAGGTGCAGAGCTTGCACTGGTCAAGACCAATGGCTCTGACTGTGCCCGGAAGCGACTGGAACTCCAGACTTGTGAGTTTCAGTCTGCGACAGATCTCATCGCGCAGCCGTCTGCCGCGCTCGGTTTCGGAATCGCTGTATTCCGCCAGATACTTCATGCCCTCTGCGCCCTCGAATGCATCGATGACCTGACGGGCGATGAGTTCCATTTCGGACGTGCTTCTGGAGAAATTCAGATATTTACATCCGTACATGATCGGCGGACAAGCGGAGCGCATATGCACTTCCTTCGCGCCGTTTTCGTACAGGAATTCGACAGTTTCACGCATCTGTGTACCGCGGACGATGCTGTCATCCACGAACAGAAGGCGCTTGCCTTCGATCAGTTCGTGAACAGGGATCAGCTTCATCTTTGCGACCTGATTGCGGAGTGTCTGGCTGGTCGGCATAAAGCTTCTCGGCCAGGTCGGGGTATACTTAATGAACGGTCTTGCAAACGGGATGCCGCTTCTGTTGGCGTAGCCGATCGCGTGCGGCGTACCGGAATCCGGCACACCACAGACATAATCCACATCCGGGAGCCTGCCTGCCTTGATGTCGTTTTCCGCCATGATCTCGCCGTTTCGGGTTCTCATGGTTTCGACCGTCACATTCTCATAGACCGCATTCGGATAGCCGTAA
>JAFPXW010000325.1 GCA_017394565.1 Oscillospiraceae bacterium
CGCAGATTTTTCGTCAGATTGTACAGTGACGACGACGCGATACTGTATGTATCGCTAGGAGGAACTGTGCAAGATGACGGAAAAGATGGGGGGCAGATGATGTGCTGAGCCGTCAGGCGGTCTTTGTGCGGTGTTGCCTAAGCTTTGTTCCATAGCGGATCTTCCTGCGTTACTGGGAAGCGGCGAAGATCCGCAAATATACATCATGGTATCAGGGGGGATCATCATTATGAGTGATACGAAGCAAAAGGTCGGCAAGACCATCTTTAATGAGAACTTCATCGGCGCAGTATTTGAGGAGAACGACTTTGACAGTGCGGTTTTCAAGGAAAACAACCTCTACTGCATCGCCATCACCGAGTGCAACCTCGACGAAATGCGCGTCGAGGACGGCAGTATGCACAATGCGCAGTTCCGCAATATGGGAATGCGCGGCGCTTCCTTCCAGGCGGTGGATCTGCGGGGCATCAGCTTCCGCGACGCCAACCTGACAGGCGCTGCGGTGATGCACCTGAATATGGGCGCTTCCAGATTTGAGCATATCAATCTGGCACAGTCCGTTTACAAGAGCTGCAGCATGGAGGGTACCTCCTTCGAGGACTGCAACTGGGAGAATGCCAAGATCAACGGCATCCCGGTGGCAGAGCTGCTGGCGGCCTACGAGAAAGTTCACAAGTGATTTCTGATACAGCACGGAGGTTTTTTAGGAAACCTCCGGCGCTGTCATTTAAACCGGAGGATAGATTATGGCACTTTGGGCAGGCAGATTTTCTAAGGAAGTCGATGAAACCGTCAATGCGTTCAATTCTTCCATCAGCTTTGATGCGAGAATGTTCGCACAGGACATCCGCGGCAGCATCGCTCATGCAACGATGCTCGGCGACTGCGGCGTCATCGAAAAGTCCGAGAGCGAGACCATCATCGAGGGACTCAAGGGGATCCTCGCTGACCTCGAAAGCGGCAAGCTCGAATTTGATCCGAATGCAGAGGATATTCATATGTTCGTGGAGGCGGAGCTGACCAAACGGCTCGGCAGCACCGGCAAGCGCCTGCACACTGCAAGATCCCGAATCGATCAGGTGGCGCTGGATATCCGCCTGTATCTGCGTGACGAGATCGACGAGATCGCAGCCCTCGTCCACAAGCTGGCTGTCACCATCTGCGACATCGCAGAGCAGCACAAGGAGACCATCATGCCGGGCTACACCCATTTGCAGAGAGCCCAGCCGATCACCTTTGCGCACCATCTGCTGTGCTACGCGCAGATGCTCCGCCGTGACCTCCTGCGCCTGGTCGATACCAAGGAGCGCATGAACGAGTGTCCTCTGGGATCCGGCGCCCTCGCCGGCACGACCTACCCCATCGACCGCTGGCAGACCGCCAAGCTTCTCGGCTTCGACAAGCCCGTGGACAATTCCCTCGACGGCGTCTCCGACCGCGACTTCTGTGTGGAGCTTTGCTGCGCACTGTCGCTCATTATGACGCATCTGAGCCGCTTTTCGGAGGAGATCATCCTCTGGTGCTCGTGGGAGTTCAAGTTCATCGAGCTTGACGATGCGTATGCGACCGGTTCGTCCATCATGCCGCAGAAGAAGAACCCCGACGTCACCGAGCTCATCCGCGGCAAGACCGGCAGAGTCAACGGCGACCTCGTGACGCTCCTGTCCATGCTCAAGGGCCTGCCGCTGGCCTATAATAAGGATATGCAGGAGGACAAGGAGGCCATCTTCGACGCGATCGACAACGTCAAGCTCTGCGTCAAGACCTTCATCCCGATGCTGGCGACCATGCGCGTCATCAAGGAGAATATGCGTGCCGCCGCCGCAAGAGGTTTCATCAATGCGACGGACTGCGCGGATTACCTCGTCAAGAAGGGGATGCCCTTCCGCGATGCCTACAAGATCACCGGCACCCTTGTTGCCAAGTGCATCGCCGACGGCGTGACGCTCGAAACGCTGCCCATCGAGGAGTATCAGAAAATGACCGACCTCTTTGACGAGGATGTCTACGATGCCATCAACCTCGAAAACTGCGTCATGACGAGAAATTCCTACGGCGGCCCGTCCCCGAAGGCTGTGACCGATCAGCTCGACGAGCTTCGTTATGAGCTGGAGCAGGCGATCGCTTGCTTTTCCTGATGCGTT
The DNA here is from genome assembly GCA_017394565.1 of Oscillospiraceae bacterium. Taxonomy (GTDB): domain Bacteria; phylum Bacillota; class Clostridia; order Oscillospirales; family Ruminococcaceae; genus UBA3855. Next base: position 2,145 of record JAFPXW010000325.1, read on the forward strand.
ATGCGAAAAAGACAGATCAAATTTATTCTGGCGCTCAGTGCGCTGAGCGTGTTTATCTGGATCGTGGGCGAACTGCTCATTGCGGAGTTCATCAATAATTACTACGTTTCCCTCGGCTGGGCGCTCTGCTGCCTGGTGGCGTGCTGCGCCTACAGCGTGTGGAAATGTCCCCACGAACCCGATGCAGATGACGAGAAGGAGGACAACTGAAATGTCCGTGAAAGTTTATGTTGACGGTCAGGCAGGTACGACCGGTCTGAAGATCATCGACCGCCTGAACGGAAGAAATGATATTGAACTGCTGAAGATCGCTGACGAGGATCGCCATAACAACGACGCTCGCCGCGCGATGATGGAGCAGGCAGATTTCACATTCCTGTGTCTGCCGGATGCCGCGGCCATCGAGGCTGTGGAGCTGGCAAAGGATACGAAAACACGCATTCTCGACGCTTCCACCGCACACAGAACCGATCCTGCATGGGCTTATGGTTTTCCGGAGCTGGGAAAGGAATTCCGTGAGAAGATCGTGAATTCCGCACGAACTGCCGTTCCGGGCTGCTACGCAAGCGGCTTTCTGTCGATGATGCACCCGATGGTGAAGTCCGGGCTTTTGCCGGCGGATTTTCCGGTGTTCGCCTATGCGACTTCCGGCTACAGCGGCGCCGGCAAGAATGCCATCGCTGTCTACGAGGGCGACGAGAAGCCGGAGGAATTTGGCTCCCCCCGTCAGTACGCGCTGTCCCAGCACCACAAGCATCTGCCGGAAATGCAGAAGTTTGCCGGTCTGACCTACGCGCCGATGTTTAACCCCATCGTTTGCGATTATTTCAGCGGCATGGTCGTTTCCGTACCGATCCAGACCAGAATGCTCGACAAGAAGATCACCCTCGCACAGGTCAACGAGATGTTCGCCGCGCACTATGCGGATGCGAAACTCGTGGAGGTCAATCCCCTCATGACCGACGAGGAGCAGGGCAAGTTCTTCCTCGCGTCCAATACGCTGTCCGGTCAGAATAAGCTGGAGATCTTCACATTCGGTAATGATGACCAGATCCTGCTGTGCGCAAGACTCGATAATCTCGGCAAGGGTGCATCGGGTGCGGCGGTGCAGAATCTGAACATCATGATGGGCATTGACGAAACGACCGGTCTGGTCTGAAAGAGGTAACGGAAGATGAAAAAGAAGGATTTCAAGGGTTTTCCCTTTATTGAAGGCGGCGTCTGCGCTGCCAGGGGCTTCAAGGCCAACGGCATCCACTGCGGCATCAAGGCGAACGGCGATCCGAACAAGAACGACCTCGCTATGATCCTCGCTGACAAGCCCTGCACGGCGGCAGCGATGTACACCACCAATAAGGTGCAGGGTGCGCCGATCCAGGTCACCAAGCGCCACATTGCAGACGGCTTCGCACAGGCGGTCATCGTCAATTCCGTCAATGCCAACACCTGCAACGCTGACGGCGAGGAAAAGGCAGAGGCGATGTGCGAGGCAGCAGCCAAGGCGCTCGGTCTGAAGCCGGAGGACATTATTGTTGCGTCCACCGGTGTCATCGGTCAGCCGCTTCCGATCGAACCGATCGTGAACGGCGTGCCGAAGCTGGCAGAGGGACTTTCTGAAACCGGCAACACCGAGGCTGTCCATGCGATCATGACCACCGATACCGTCCCGAAGGAAGTCGCTGTGGAATTTGCCATCGGCGGCAAGACCTGTCACCTCGGCGGTATGCTCAAGGGCAGCGGCATGATCCACCCGAATATGGCGACCACGCTGACGTTCCTGACGACTGACTGCGATATCGAAGCAGGTCTGCTCAAGGAAGCGCTGCGCGAAGTCGTTTTCCTGACGCTCAACCGCGTGAGTGTGGACGGTGATACTTCCACCAACGATATGGTCTGCATCCTTGCGAACGGCGATGCGGAAAATGCTAAGATCGCTGCGGAAGGCGATGATTACGACACCTTCAAGGATGCACTGTACACGGTGCTGATGAATCTGGCCCGCATGATGGCCCGCGACGGCGAGGGTGCGACCAAGCTCATCGAGTGCCTGTGCGACGGCGCTCCGGATGACAAGACGGCAGAGATCGTCGCAAAGTCCGTCATCACCTCCAGCCTGTTCAAGGCGGCGATCTTCGGCGAGGACGCGAACTGGGGCAGGATCCTCTGCGCAGTCGGCTATGCACCGGCGGATTTCGACATCCATCAGGTCGATGTGACCATCGGCTCGGAAAAGGGCGTGATCCTCGTGTGCGAGGACGGCGCCGGTGTTGAGTTCTCCGAGGAGGAAGCGAAGGGAATTCTCTCTGAGGAGGAGATCCGCGTTCACGTTTCCATCGGCAAGGGCGACGGCGTGGCTGTGGCATGGGGCTGCGACCTCACATATGATTATGTCCGTATCAACGGCGATTATCGTTCGTAATTTGAATAGGGAAGTGTGTTACCAGTGAGTAAGAATCAGATCGAAAATGATGTCAGAGCGCGGATCCTGAACGATGCGCTGCCCTACATCCAGAAATATCACAACAAGATCGTTGTCGTCAAGTACGGCGGCAACGCGATGACCAATGATGAACTCAAACAGGCTGTCATGAGCGACATCGTCCTGCTGACGCTCGTCGGCATCAAGGTCGTGCTGGTTCACGGCGGCGGCCCGGAGATCAGCGATATGCTCAAACGCCTGAACATCGAGAGCAAGTTCATCGGCGGCCTGCGCTACACGGACGAGGCGACCGTGGACGTGGTCAAGATGGTGCTCGCCGGCAAGGTCAACAAGGAGCTGGTGTCCCTGCTCGGTCTGAAGGGCGGCGCGGCGGTCGGTCTCTGCGGACTTGACGAGCAGATGCTCACCGCAGAGCGTACCTACGGCCCGAACGGTGAGGATCTCGGCTTCGTCGGCAACATCACCAAGGTCAATGCAAAGCCGATCATTGACGCGCTGAACAATAACGTCATCCCGGTCATTGCGACCGTTGCGAGCGACGAGAACGGGCAGGCATATAATGTCAATGCGGATACTGCCGCATCCCAGATCGCGACCGCACTCGGCGCGGAGAATCTCATCCTCCTGACCGACATCGCAGGTCTGCTGCGCGACAAGGACGATCCGTCCACCCTCATCCAGGAGGTCAACGTCAGCGAGGTGCCCTTCATGAAGAAGCGCGGCATCATCTCCGGCGGCATGATCCCCAAGATCGACTGCTGCGTCGAGGCTGTCCGCCGCGGCGTGAAGAAGACTGTCATCATCGACGGCAGAGTACCGCACTCCATCCTCATCGAGATCCTCTCGAATGAGGGCATCGGTACCATGTTCCGTTGATGCGGATCCTGCTGTGGATCCCCGTTCTGATCGGGATCGGCTGCATCATCGCGGCTTTCATTCCGGTCAGAAAGGGCAGGATCTCCCATCCTGTATACACGATCGGGACGGTGGTCGGAAAACGCACCCAGACCGTCTGGAGAAACCGCAGCGAGACGCAGACCTTTGCGCCGGTCGTCCGCTACGAGACACCCGGCGGCGAGATCACTGCGGCCAGCCGGAATTACCTTCCGGAATGGCAATATGAACGCAGAACGGGCGACCGCGTGCGCATCTGCTACGACCGCACGCAGCCGGATCTGTTCTGTCTGTGTGACGAAAGCAGTACATGGCGCAGGACCGCCCTCCTGACCTTCGGGATCGGCGTGATCGCGGCGTATGCAGTGCTTTGGTTACAGTATCTGAATTAGGATCAAAGGAGCGCGAAGCGGTTTTTGGCTTCGCATCGGAATGGAAAAACTGACCAGAATGAGCCTGTGCTGCAAAAAATCAGGCTCTCAGGATAGAAGAGGAGCAGGGCTATGAAGAATATCATTGAAACAACAAATGCCCACATCATGTCAACCTACGGCAGAAGCGATGTGGTACTCGACAACGGTTCCGGCGCAACAGTGCATGGCGCGGACGGCAAGACATACATCGACTTCGGCAGCGGTATCGGCACCGCATCCCTCGGCTACTGCAATCAGGCATGGGCTGACGCGGTCTGCGAGCAGGTACGCAAGATCCAGCACACCTCCAACCTGTTCTATCACGCACCGCAGGCGGAGCTTGCGGAAAAGCTGTGTGCCATGTCGGGTTACGAGAAGCTGTTCTACGGCAACAGCGGCGCAGAAGCCAATGAATGCGCCATCAAGATCGCAAGAAAATACAGCTTTGACAAGTACGGGAAGGGACGTTCCACCATCATTACCCTGGTGAATTCCTTCCACGGCAGAACCATTGCGACACTCTCGGCCACGGGACAGGATGTGTTCCACAACTTCTTCTTCCCGTTCGTCGGCGATTTCCGCTATGCCAAGGCCAATGACATCGCCGATCTCCACGAGAAGCTCGATGATACCGTTTGCGCCATCATGATCGAGTATGTGCAGGGCGAGGGCGGCGTCATGGCGCTGGAGCAGGCGTTCGTTGACGAGATCCGCAGGATCTGCGACGAGAAGGACATCCTCATGATCGCGGACGAGGTGCAGACCGGCATCGGACGTACCGGCAAGCTGTTCGCCGGTGAGCATTACGGCGTCAAGGCGGATGTGACCACCTGCGCCAAGGGCATCGGCGGCGGTCTGCCGATCGGCGTTTGCCTTGCGAACCAGAAATGCGCGGACGTCCTCGGCAAGGGCGCTCACGGTTCCACCTTCGGCGGCAATCCGGTCGTTTGCGCCGGCGCGGTCAAGGTTCTCGAAACCCTCGGCGCTGACGGCGTGATGGAGGACATCGCAAAGAAGGCGGAGTGGCTCCGCACAGAACTCTCCAAGATCGACGAGGTCGAGGCCGTGACCGGTCTGGGCTTCATGATCGGCATCCAGCTCAAGACCAAGAAGGCGCCGGATGTGCTGAAGGCTTGCCTGGAGAAGGGACTGCTGGTGCTGACCGCGAAGGAAAAGGTTCGTTTGCTGCCGCCGCTGACCATCACGATGGAGGAACTGCAGGAGGGTACGAAGATTCTCAGAGAAGTATTGGAGGCGTAACGTATGGAGC
>JAFPXW010000326.1 GCA_017394565.1 Oscillospiraceae bacterium
AGTTGTGGTATCTACTCTGTATAAGCGACTGCCTGCGCTCGCACGCTCGCTGGGCATCTGCTTAGCTACGCGATGAATGAATGGGGCTGCGCCCCAAACCCCATAACTCATCACTAAAAAAATCCCCCCGACTAAGGACGATTTCTCTTAGTCAGGGGTTTTGCCCTTTAGTGTGCCTATTTCAATCCGCGCCGTCAGGCGCACCACAATTCCTCATTCCTCATTCCTAATTCCTCATTTCCACCAGCGCCACGCAGTGCGCCGAGATGCCTTCCTCGCGTCCGGTGAAGCCGAGGTGTTCCTCCGTGGTCGCCTTGACGGAGACCTGGGAAATGTCCGCGCCGAGGGCTTTGGCGATGTTCGCACGCATTTCGTCGATGTAGGGGCGCAGTTTCGGGGCTTGTGCGAGGATGGTCGCGTCCAGATTGACAAGACGATAGCCCTCGCGTTCCACGAGCTTCATCACCTCAGCGAGCAGAACCATGCTGTCCGCGCCCTTGTAAGCCGGATCGGTGTCCGGGAAGTGCTTGCCGATGTCGCCGAGCGCCAGGGCGCCCAGGAGCGCATCCGAGATCGCGTGCAGAAGCACGTCCGCGTCCGAATGTCCGAGCAGTCCGAGCCTGTGGGGGATCTTCACGCCGCCGAGGATCAGATCCCGTCCCTCGACCAGCTTGTGAACGTCATAACCGTGTCCGATGCGCATCATAGTAATACCTCCGCAATTGCCCGGTCTTCGGGCGTTGTAATTTTGATATTGGTGTAGGAGCCTTCGGTCATGTAGACCTTGCCGCCGATGGCCTCCACGAGCTGGCAGTCGTCCGTGAAGTCCAGCCCATGCTCCGTCGCAAAGTCCACCGCCTCGAAATACAGCCGTTTCCGGAATACCTGCGGCGTCTGGGTGATCCAGAGGGACGGCCGGTGCGGCGTATCGGTGATGAGCCCGTCATCCACGACCTTGATGGTATCCTTGACCGGCACGCCGAGCGTGGCACCGCCGAACACGGACGCATCCCGGATGACCTTGGCGATATGTTCGGGGCGCACGAGGGGACGCGCACCGTCGTGGATGGCGATATACTGGGAATCCTTCGACACGAGCCGAAGCCCCTGCATGACGCTCTGCTGACGGGTACTGCCGCCGGCGGTGACATGGGTGAGTTTCTTGATGCCGAGTGTTTCCGCCGCCTCTCTGACAGACGGGAAATACTCCTCCTTTGTGACAACGATGATCTCGATAATATCGGGGCACTGCTCGAAGGCGAGCATACTGTGCCCGACGACATTGGAGTCACCGAGGGGCATGAGGATCTTGTTGATGCCGCCCATTCTCGACGCATTGCCGGCGCAGACGAGGATAGCGGACGTAGGCGTATTAGCAGCCATAGCAACCTCCTGAATGAAATTTGTTCTACTTACCATTGTAAACGATTTGGGGAGGAAAGTCAAGCGCGAAGCGCGGAGCGCTTCGCTTAATGAGGAATTAGGAATTAAGCAGACAGCCCAAATCGTAGATTTGGTGCTGGTCGCTTATGCATAGCTGAGGAATGAGGAATTATGGTTGCGCCTTGCGGCGCAGCGCCATTTCAAACATCGCCGCAAGGCGATACCACAACTACGCACTACGAACTACACACTACGCACTCATCAAGGCGCACTAATAAGAGCGTCCCCAAATACACAGCCCCCCCAGCGCCTGCCGCGCACAAAAACGCGATCCTCTGCGGAAAACTCCCGATCATCCGGCTGTAGACCACCCATGCCGCGGATGCGCAGGCGAGGGCGGAGAAGCTTTGCGGCAGGAGGAAACGGCGCAGTTGCAGTGGCTCACCAAGTGCACGTCGGAGCGCGAGCAGGGCACCGGTCAGGATCACCGCGTAGCACAGGCTCGTCGAGATGCCGGCACCTGTCACGCCGTACTTTGGGACGAGCAGGAGGTTCCCGGCAAGCTTGACCGCGAGCGCCGGAAGCATCAGATACACCGGAAGCTGCGCCTTTCCGATGGCTTGCAGGAGGCTGAATGCCGGATACGTCAGGCACAGGCAGATCAC
>JAFPXW010000327.1 GCA_017394565.1 Oscillospiraceae bacterium
AATGCAGGCAGACGGCAGCATTTCGGAGGAAGCAAGGGCGCAGGTGAACACGCTGCTGCACCAGCAGTTCCGACCGGAATTTCTGAACCGGCTCGACGAGATCGTGTTCTACAAGCCGCTGCAGCGGAATGAAATTTTCCGCATCGTGGATCTTCTGGTCGCAGATCTACAGCGCCGTCTGAACGACAAGCAGCTCACGGTGAAGCTGACGGATGCCGCAAAACAGGCAATCGTGGACAACAGCTACGACGTGGCATTCGGTGCAAGACCGCTGCGCCGCTACCTCCAGCAGAAGCTCGAAACGCTTCTCGCGAAATTCATCATCGGACAGGATCCGGCACCGGGCACGGCGCTGACCTGCGACTATGTGAATGGGGAATTTGTGCTGAATGCGTGATGCGCGAATACACTGAAAAAGGACAGTCCGCCGAGGTGACGGACTGTCCAGATTTTGCTATGTAGGGTGTGTTGACACTAAAATAATGAGCATATTTTTGAGCAGAATATATGCGCAAACAAGGAGAGGAAATGCAGGTGGGCTGTCGCCCAGCAAGTTTTCTCGACGCAGTATGCGTAAAATTCTGCCAAAAAGATGCGTTTTAGGCTTAGCGTCAACACGCCCTAGTTTACCAGAATGTGCGAACATCGTATTTCGGGATGTTTTCGTCCCGTGTGACGAGCGTCAGGGATTCTTCCTGAGCCTGACAGATCAGCAGACGATCGAAGGGATCGCCGTGGATCTTCGGCAGGAATTTCAAGCGTTCGAGATGGGCAGGTTCGATCGGGAGCAGAGTGAATCCCATCCGTTTGCATTCCTGAATCATTGCAGTGACGGAAGCAGGAAGCTCCATTTTTCCGATGCTGCTTTTGATCGACATTTCCCAGAAACTGAGGATGCTGACAAAGACATTGCGGTCGGATTCGATCAATTGTCGGGTATGTTCGGGAAGTTTCGTGTCTTCGGAAAGAAACCAATAGATCGCGTGTGTGTCGAGCAAGATCATTCCATATACTCCTTGAATTCATCCAGCGGTTCGTCGAAATCATCAGCCATCCAGCCTTTGCCCTTAAAAGCGCCGGCTCTGCGGTAGACGGGCGTGCCGTCCTCGCGGAAAGCGATGGGCTTCGGGGTATTCTGTTCCTCCAGAAAGAGCGTAAAATTGACGACCTGCGTGATCTGTTCCTCAGAGAGATGGTATTCTTTTCGTAATACATCTGCCAGTGCCATGCGACCGCCTCCTTTCTGCCTTTATTATACCATGCAGATGGGAGAAAGTCAAGGCAGGGGGTGCGTTTGTGCAATCAAAAAGGACAGTCCGCCGAAGTGACGGGCTGTCCTTATTTGTTGACTTCTTTTTTGTCTGTCCTGCCGAGGAGGTAGTCGATGGAAACGCCGTGGAAATCCGCGATCTTGATGAGGGTTTCGGTGGGGATGTAGCGCGTGCCGGTTTCGTAATTGCTGTAACATCTTTGTGAACAGTGCAAGTAATCTGCCATTTGCTGTTGGGTGAGGTCTTTGTCCTCTCTGAGATTTCTGATTCGTATATATTGCATAAATGTATACCCCTCCAATATACTTATTTTACAAAATATTGATAATGGTATTGACTTTTAGCGCGGATTGCACTATAATAATTATAGAACGAATTGTTCTAAATGTTAAAAGGAGGGAGAGAAATGGAAGCACCATACAAATGTCCAAACTGCGGAGAAGCAGTACAGTGGAAAAAAGTTGGAACACAGAACAAAGGGTTCAGTGTAGGAAAGGCAGCGGTTGGCGGTCTGCTCTTGGGTCCGGTTGGGCTGGTAGGCGGCGCACTTGGAAAGAAGCAAGATACATATTATTGTGGTAAGTGCGGTTTCAAAAATGATTATGATGCAAATTCGTGTCGGTAATCAAAAGTACATTAATGAAAGGGGGGGATTGCGATGAAAAGAGTAATCGCAGTATTGCTGCTGGCAGTGCTTTCTATGATGACAGCTTTGACATTCACAGGATGTGGCAGTGACAACAGCACAACAGATCCAGAGGTTCAGGCATATGATGAATACTGGATCAGAACTCATGATATTTTTGGAAACCCAAGATAAATCAAACCAGCCTGCCGTAACCACGCGGCAGGCTTTCCCTTATCCCAAATCCCCCACAAACAAAGCACCAAACGCCATTGACAGTATTCCCTGCATCTTGTATAATATAGATAATGCGGCTTCGATCCGCTGTCAGAAATTACAAAGAAAAGGAACAGGGCATTATGAACAAAATTTACTCCCTCCACATGGGGCCGGCGAAATGCGCCGTCGATCTCGGGGACGGCTCCGAACGCGGCGAGTATGTCAATCAGGATTACATCCTCCATACCCTCGGCAGGCCTCACCGCAGCATCTCTCTCATGTATTGCTACTACCCACTCGATGAAGGCTTCCCAGGCCGCGCAAGCGTCGTTCATGCGTCGCCGGATGTCGCGTTTGCATGGGATTTTCCTTATGACGACTACTTCACTTACAAAGGCGGTCTGGAGGGCAATACCGACGGCGAGCCGTTCAATTATATGCGCGAGATCCGCGCTCACGGGCAGGATGTTACCCTCACCCTCACCATTGATCCCCACGTTTCCGATGCACAGCTTGCCGCCATCGGTCAGGACCTCCGACCGTTCGGCCGCGTCCTCCTGCGTATCAATCACGAAGCCACCGGCAGTTGGTTTTCTTTCAACCGCCGCTGCTCCTACCAGGAGGTCGCTGACTTCTTCGTCCGCGCATCGCGCATCATCAAAGAAAATGCCCCCAATGTCCAGACCATCATCTGCATCGGCGGTGTCGAGCATCCCGAAACCGGCAGGATGGAGAAAGAGGATGAGTTCGCGCAGACCATTCCGGCTGCCGATATCTGGTCGGTCGATAAGTATATGGCGCTCCACTGGGGCTGGCCTTACGATGTGGCGGAAGCCGGCGGCAATTCCCACGGCAGAAGCCGCGTCCGCGATATTTACGACATGACAAAGCTCTCGTATGAGCGCTACAAATTCCTCAACGGCGGCGCATCCAAGCCCATGATCATGTCTGAATTCAATGCTGACGGCGACGTGACCGGCGCTTACGAACAGGCGGAAATGGTACAGGAATTCTGCGATATTCTAGATCAGGAAAACGCCGACTGGTTCACGGGCTTCACGTTCTATCAATTCCGCGACAGGGGACGGCTCGGTCTGGAGATCGAGGATCCGAACAATCCCGATGTCGGCATCCGTCAGCCGGTCATGGATGCTTATAAGAAGATCATCCATTCTCCGCGCTTCCTGCCGCAGATGGAGCAGGGCGGCGAGGTGCAGCTCCCTGTCACACTCCGCTGGGGCAGTTCGGAAGATGCCGAGGGATTGGCGATCCCGCTGCATTTCGAGAAAAATCCCGTGTTCTGCGAGCTGACGTTCGAGGATGAGGGGAACTACATGATGGAGCTGAACGGCAGATGGTTCTACAAGTCGCCGAAAGCCAAGACCATCGACTTCATGAGCGCCTTCTATGAGAAACCGCTGTCCGGCGCAGCTGACCTGACACTGCGGATCTTTGCGCCGCCTGCCACCGGCGAGAACGACCTGACACGCGAGGACGGACTTTTCAACGCCTACGCCACGATCAGCAAGCTCCCGTCCATCCGCATCCGCTATACTGCGGTGGAACCGGCGAAGCGGTAAATTTCAGGATTTCGGCAAAGTGCCCGAATTTCACATGGTAAATTGGTTAAATCTGCGCATCCTAAAAGTTCTGTCCAAAAAGCACTTGACAAATTCTGAAAATGTTGTATAATTTATATTAGGAGCGTGACTGCCGGCAGGCGTTCCCATGACCTGCTGCGCAGATTGGGATGAAAGCATAAACTGCGCTACAGAGTGCTTTCAGAGGTGATGACCGCAGGGACACAGCGTTCGGGCGGCCTTGCCATGAGTACAATAAGTGAGGAGATGAGTACAATGGGATTTATGGATACTTTAAGCGGCGCCGGCAGAGGCGTCAGCGAGAAGGCAAAAAATGTTTCTGAGGTGAACAATCTCAAGCGCAAGATCCTGTACGAGGAAGAGCGTATCGTTGAGGTCTTTGCCGACATCGGCAAGAAGTACTACAAGAATCCGGACGAGGATCCGGCTGTTCTGAAGGTGCTTTGTGAGGACATCGACACACGCCGCCGCCGTATCAAGAAGATGCGTTTTGAGCTCAACAGCATCCGCGGCTACAAGATCTGCCCGAAGTGCGATGCAGAGGTCAACGAAAAGTTCCAGTTCTGCGGCGTTTGCGGTGCAAGACTTCCCGATGCGGACGATGAGGACTTCACTTCTCTCGAATCCAACGATTACTACACCGAGTCCGACAGCTTCTTCAATGCGGACACGATCAAGAGCTATTAAGAACTGCAAATGCCCCGAATTTTCGGGGCATTTTTCTTATAGCATTGAAAGGAGAACGCCCATGCGCTATGATGTTCTGACCATGATCGGCATTTTTCTGCCTGTGCCGCTGACGGTTCTCTCGCTCATCGGACTGATCGTCACAAGCATTCGCTCCAGAAACGGCAAAAGTTTGCACTCCAGACGCATCTGGGGCATTCTGCTCGTTGTTTCCGTGTTCTGGCTAATCGGCTCTGCCGCGATCGTGTACGGTCTGGCACGAAGCACAGGACCGGAATTGGCATAGTCCCTTTTGTATAGTTTCACCGATAACGCCCATCGGAATGCTCCGGTTGGTCAGCAATTTAAAAAAAACAGAAAAATTTGAAAAAAATACTTGCAATTGAAAGCGAACTGTGCTATAATAGAGATACCGCGTGAGAAATACAACTGTTTTCCACTGGCGGAATTTTATGTAGGAGGTTCTTAACAATGGCGTTAAAGAATCAGTATCTCCTTGACCTTCTGGAAAGAGTCAAGGCAAGAAATCAGGGCGAACCTGAGTTCATTCAGACAGTAACAGAGGTTTTCGAGTCCGTTGAGCCGCTGGCAGAAAAGAGACAGGATCTCATCGATGCAGGCGTGTTCGAGAGAATCGTAGAGCCGGAGCGCCAGATCGTGTTCCGTGTACCGTGGGTTGATGACAACGGCAAGGTACAGGTTAACCGCGGCTTCCGTGTACAGTTCAATTCCGCAATCGGCCCGTACAAGGGTGGTCTGCGTTTCGCTCCCAATGTATATATCGGTATCATCAAGTTCCTCGGCTTCGAGCAGATCTTCAAGAACTCCCTGACCGGTCTGCCGATGGGCGGCGGCAAGGGCGGTTCTGACTTCGATCCGCAGGGCAAGTCCGACGCTGAGGTAATGCGTTTCTGCCAGAGCTTCATGACTGAGCTTTGCAAGCACATCGGCCCGAACACCGACGTTCCGGCTGGTGACATCGGTGTAGGCGGCCGTGAGATCGGCTATCTGTTCGGTCAGTACAAGAGAATCCGCAACGAGTTCACTGGTGTCCTCACTGGTAAGGGTATGCAGTACGGCGGTTCTCTGATCCGTCCGGAGGCTACCG
>JAFPXW010000328.1 GCA_017394565.1 Oscillospiraceae bacterium
CGTGAGAACCTGAAGGCGTAATGCTCCATCCGGTCATTCTCCGCAGCGGCGGCGTGCCGCTTCTGGCCGTTGTCGCACTCGCGGAGATCGTGGTGCTGGGCATCGTCTACAAGTACCATCCGGATATGCCACAGCGCACGCAGAAGCTGCTGATCGCTGCGGCGGTCGCAGTCCTTGCTGTGATCGTGATGCTCTATGCTGAGTGAACCGGAGGAAGCCTATCATGCGTCATCTGCAAATCAAACTCGAAAACGATGCGTATTTCCGGGAGGGTGACTTCCCGGAGATGCGATCGGATGTTTACTTCGGCTTGCCATTGCAGGAAGTGTCCCGCCGGGAGGTGTTCCGCGTGAGCGAGCATCTCCTGCAAACGGACACGATCTCGGCAATTTTGCAGCATCGCGGAAAGCGCGTGTGTGCGCTGAATTTCGCGAATGCCAATGTCCCCGGCGGCGCGTATACCTTAGGCGGCAGCGCCCAGGAGGAAGCGCTTTGCAGGGCATCGCTTCTGTACTACACCATCCGCACCGCCAAGCGCTTTTACCGCGCGAACCGGCTGCATCTGCTCCCGGACTACACCGATCACATGATCTATTCCGCGCACGTCCCGGTTCTTCGCGATCATTCCGGCAAGCTGCTGGAAATGCCCATGGACTGCGATTTTATCACAAGTCCTGCGGTGAACCGGACATTTGCGAAGCTCCTGTTTCCGCAAAAGCGCATCGACCGCATCATGCAGGGGCGCATTGCACAGATCATTGCACTGGCGGCGAAAGAAAGCCCTGATGTGCTGATCCTGGGCGCCTACGGCTGCGGCGTGTTCGGGAACCGGCGCGAGCGCGTCTATCCGATGTTCGAGAGCGCCATCAACCGGTATCTGCCGGAGGATATGACAGTCATCTTTGCAGATCCAAGAGGCATCTCATGAGCAATTTTACCGCTATCGGGCTTCTCATCATTCTCGGACTGCACACAGCAGCCGCATTCCTGCGCTGGCTGGTCGCACGGCTCGAAAAGTCACGGCATGACACACTGTTTATCATTCTGTGCGTGTGCATCAGCGGCGGTCTGCTCGCACTCCGGCTCCCGTCTGTTCACGACTGGCTCAAAGCGGCAATCATGACGGCGAATCCGGATTTTGCGCAGATGCTGCTTCTCATCGAGTTTGCTTGTCTCACACTCCTCTTTCGGATGCTGTTTGAACAATTCGTGCTCTCGCTCCCCTACAAAAAATGGGAGTGGATCGGCGCTGTGCTCCTTGCAGCTGGCTTTACAGTGCTGTTCTTTCTGTTCCCCGGCTAAATCATGCTCATCATCGGTCTTTCATGACCATATCATTTCTAAGGAGGAAATTCCAATGGACAAAATCAAAATGACCACTCCCCTCGTGGAGATGGACGGCGACGAGATGACCAGGATCCTCTGGCAGTGGATCAAGGACATTCTCATCCACCCTTACGTTGACCTCAACACCGAGTACTACGACCTCGGTCTGGAGAACCGCGAAAAGACCAAGGATCAGGTGACTTTCGACTCCGCAGAGGCGACCAAGAAGTACGGCGTGGCTGTCAAGTGCGCGACCATCACCCCGAATGCGGCGCGTATGCCGGAGTACAACCTCACCCAGATGTGGAAGTCCCCGAACGGCACCATCCGCGCGATCCTCGACGGCACCGTGTTCCGCACGCCCATCCTCGTGAAGGGCATCACCCCCTACATCCCGACCTGGACGAAGCCGATCACCATCGCGCGTCACGCATACGGCGACGTTTACAAGAACACCGAGATGCAGGTCAAGGCCGGCGGCAAGGCGGAGCTGGTCTATACCGACAAGGACGGCAACGAGACGCGCCAGCTGATCTACGATTTCGGCGACGAGGCCGGCGTGATCCAGGGCCTGCACAACCGCGACAACTCCATCGCTGGTTTTGCACGCGCTTGCTTCAATTATGCGCTCGACCTCAAGCAGGACATCTGGTTCGCTTCCAAGGACACCATCTCCAAGCAGTATGACCACCGCTTCAAGGATATTTTTGCGGAAATCTTTGAGAACGAGTACAAGCAGAAGTTCGCGGACGCCGGCATCGAGTATTTCTACACGCTCATCGACGACGCTGTGGCTCGCGTGATCCGCTCCAACGGCGGCTTCATCTGGGCTTGCAAGAACTACGACGGCGATGTCATGAGCGACATGGTTTCCACTGCTTACGGTTCGCTGGCGATGATGACCTCCGTGCTGGTGTCCCCGACCGGCGTTTACGAGTACGAGGCAGCGCACGGCACAGTGCAGCGCCACTACTACAAGCACCTCAAGGGCGAGGAGACCTCCACCAACTCCGTGGCGACCATCTTCGCATGGAGCGGCGCCCTCAGAAAGCGCGGCGAGATGGACAAAAACGCCGACCTGATGGCGTATGCGGACAAGCTGGAGCAGGCGACCATCCAGACCATCGAGGATGGCGTGATGACCGGCGACCTGTACGCGCTGTCTTCGCTGGAGAATAAGCGCAAGGTGAATTCCCGCGAATTCCTCGAGGAGATCAATGCCCGCCTGAGCAAGCTGATGAAGTAAGGAGCGCTCGCTATGGCAAAACAGGTGATCTCTACTCCTGTGATTCGCCGACTGCCGCGGTATTACCGCTTTCTGGGCGATCTGGAACGTGAGCGCGTGGAGCGCATCTCCTCGAAGGAACTGGCGCAGCGCATGGGACTTTCCGCATCGCAGATCCGGCAGGATTTCAACTGCTTCGGCGGTTTCGGGCAGCAGGGTTATGGCTACCATGTCAAGGAGCTTCGCGAAATCATCGGCGAGATCCTCGGTGTCAATCAGACCACGGGCGTGATCTTGATCGGCGCGGGCAACCTTGGCAAAGCGATCGCCGCACACGTTGACTTCGAGAAACGCGGCTGCAAGCTGATCGGCATTTTCGACAGCAATCCGCTCCTCGCCGGGACCAGCACCGCCGGACTTCCCATCATGCCGATGGAAACGCTCGGCAGCTTCTGCAAGCAGCACAAGCCAGCCGTTGCGGTGCTGTGCATCCCGAAGGATGCCGCGCAGGCACTTGCGGATGAACTGATCGCGCTGGGGATCGGAGGATTCTGGAATTTCAGCCACTTCGACCTGCGCATCAAGGATCCCAATGTCATCGTGGAAAATGTTCACCTCGGCGACAGCCTGATGA
>JAFPXW010000329.1 GCA_017394565.1 Oscillospiraceae bacterium
ATCATGATGAACACCTGGCCGGGCGTTTCCGATCCGAACAGCAAGGACAATGTCATCGACTGGCTGAAGAAGTACGACGGTACTACCCCGATCTCCGCACACTATCAGTGGGCAACCTACAACCGCAATAACGACAAGGCGCTGACTCCGATGACACTTGAGGAGCTCGAAGCTGCACAGACTCCGCAGCAGCAGCCTACCACTGAGCAGCAGCCGACCACAGAGACTCCGCAGCAGACCAATAGCATCAAGGATTTCGGTACTCCTATGAACGCAAATGCGAAGATGGTATCCGACTTCCGCAAGGGCGCTGGCGACTTCTTCGCTTCCGATGGCTGGACCAACGGTTCCTGCTTCGATTGCTGGTGGCACAAGTCCAATACCTCCCTCGACAATGGTATGCTGACTCTGACCATCGACAAGGACAAGGGCGGCAAGGGTATGTATTCCGGCGCTGAGTTCAGAACCAACGAGTTCTATGGCTACGGTTACTACGAAACTTCCATGCAGGCGATCAAGAATGACGGCGTTGTTTCCTCCTTCTTCACCTACACCGGCCCGTCCGACAATAATCCGTGGGACGAGATCGACATCGAGATCCTCGGTAAGGATACCACTAAGGTACAGCTCAACTACTACAAGGACGGCAAGGGCGGTCACGAGTATATGTATGACCTCGGCTTCGACGCTTCCGAAGGCTTCCACACCTACGGCTTCGACTGGCAGCCTGACCATATCACCTGGTACGTTGACGGCAAGGAAGCTTACACCATGAGAGGCGATATGCCGAACACTCCTGGTAAGATCATGATGAACACCTGGCCGGGCGTTTCCGATCCGAACAACAAGGACAATGTCATCGACTGGCTGAAGAAGTACGACGGCAAGACTCCGATCTCCGCACACTATCAGTGGGCAACCTACAACAACTAAGCGCTTGACGCTTCAAATTCAATTCCATTCTCCACTATGAAGCAGATGCGCGGGCAAACCTAATTCCCGCGCATTTGCTGTCATCATCAAAATTTTCCAATACCCCTTGCTATTTTCGCACAAGTGTGCTATAATAATTAATAATAAGGAGGTGTCTGCATGAAAGAGGAATCAGAAAAAATGATAGCTGAGCATCTGTTCTCCACCCGTGAAGAAAACTTTGTCCATTCTTCCTTTGACCAGGAAATCGCGTTTTACGAAAGCATCTGCTCAGGCAACATTGAGCTTGTCCGTATGCTGGCAACTCCCCTGTGCAGTGAGGGATACGGTATTCTGAGCAACGATACTGTCCGGAATATGCAGTATCATTTTGCGATTTCCGCAGCGATGATCGCCCGCTTCTGCATTCGCAGCGGTATGAGTCCTGAGGACGCTTATCATCTGAGCGACATCTACATCATGAAGGCCGACAAAAGCCACACCGTCGCAGAGATCCACGCCGTTCATGCGGAAATGCTCGAAGGCTATACACGCCAGATGCGCCGCGTTCGCAACAGCCGGATCTACTCCAAGCAGATCGTCAAGTCGCTCGACTACATCAGCGACCATCTGCACAGCCGCATCATGCTTGAGGATGCTGCGGCACACCTGAATCTGAGCGCCGCTTATCTCTCCCGCCTGTTCAAGGCCGAGGTCGGCATGACGTTCATCGACTATGTCAACCAGAAGAAGATCGAATCTGCTGCCAATCTCCTGCGTTACTCCGAGTATTCTACGCTCGAGATCAGCAATCTGCTGGCGTTCAGCTCGCAGAGCTACTTCATCAAGATCTTCAAGAAGTACATGAACATGACGCCCGGCGACTACAAAGCCGCCTACCAGATGCCGGATTTCCAGAATCCTGCGCATTGATGGATTTGCGATTACCACATTCTCTCATCCAAAAGCCCTTCCGCAACAAAACGGAAGGGCTTTTCTTGTACACAAATAAAAACAGGTGAAGCAGAACCAACTGCCTCACCTGTTGAGTTTGAATTAGTTGTACTTTTCCAGAAGCTGGCGGATCTTCTCGTGCGGATCGATCACTGTGCTGATGGAAACGTCGTGGTTAATGGATGCGATGAAGTATGCCACATACTTGGAAACGTCAACCTCATGGAACCACTCACGCTGCAGCAGTTCAGGGCTTCTGTAGGTCAGATTGGTGCCGAAGACACCGCTGATATAGCCGTCAGCATACGCCTTGTCGAACTTGTCCAGACCATTGGTGAAGATGGAGTAGGTCGCATACGCGAAGATGCGTCTTGCGCCGCGCTCCTTCAGACCATACGCAATGTCAAGCATGGACTCACCGGAGGAAATGATGTCATCTGCGATGAATACATCCTTGCCGGTCACGTCGTTGCCGAGGTACTCATGCGCAACGATCGGGTTTCTGCCGTTGACGATGCGGGAGTAGTCACGGCGCTTGTAGAACATACCCATGTCCACGCCAAGCTCCGAAGCGTAGAGCATATTTCTGCCCAGAGCGCCCTCGTCGGGAGATACGACCATGAAGGTTTCCTTCGTCGCACGGAAGCCATCGAGCTTCTCATACATTGCCTTGAGCACCTGATAGGACGGGATCACATTATCGAAGCCCATCAGCGGCACTGCATTGCAAACGCGCGGATCGTGTGCGTCGAACGTTACGATATTGGCAACGCCCATCGCCTGCAGTTCCTGCAGGGCCACTGCACAGTCGAGGGACTCGCGGTAATTTCTTCTGTGCTGTCTGCCGCCGTAGAGGATCGGCATGATGACGTTGATTCTGTGCGCCTTACCGGAAGCCGCCTGGATGATGCGCTTGAGATCCTGGAAATGATCGTCCGGACTCATGGCATTGGTCTTGCCGAAGTAATCGTAAGTAATGCTGTAGTTGCCCATGTCGGTGATGATGAACAGATCCTTACCGCGGACAGTCTGCTTGATCATGCCCTTGCCGTCACCGGAAGAAAAACGCGGGCACTCGCTCTCCACGAGGAAGGAGTCGGTCTGGAAACCGCCCTTGTGCGCCCACTTCACGAGGTAATCATTGATCTTCTCACCCAGCTCAGTAGCGCTGTTCATCGCGATCAGGCTCAGCGGTGCGACATTGGTCTTGTGGTCAAACAGGACTTCATTATTCGTACTCATACTTTCTCTCCCCTTCGCCGTGCAGCAGCGAAGGTTTCCTCCCTTGCTTTATATATTAGGCAGAAACGCCCTGCCCAAAGCTTAGCGTGATTTGATGCTCATCCAAATGCTGTCACTTACAGAATTTCTCGATATAGCGGTCAATATCCTCCTCGATGATCTGCTTGGCAGTCGATTTGTCCTCGACCTCATTGACAGCCGTCGTCTTGTTTTCAAGCTCCTTGTAAACGCGGAAAAAGTGCGTCATTTCCGCAAAAATATGCGGCGGCAGCTCATCGATGGACTGATAAGTATTATAATTCGGATCGTCAAACGGAATGGCAATGATCTTGTCATCGTGTCTGCCGGAATCGATCATGCGGATCACGCCGATCGGATAGCAGCGGACAAGCGTCATCGGCAGAAGCGCCTCCGAGCAAAGCACCAGCACATCCAGCGGGTCGCCGTC
>JAFPXW010000330.1 GCA_017394565.1 Oscillospiraceae bacterium
CAAAGCGCGGCGTGAATTTCTTCGTCCGCAAGGGCAAGGACTTAGAGGAACGCTTCATCGGCAATGCGTATATGTTCACGCCGGAGGAACGCAAATCGCTCCTCAAAATCAAAACCGATGCCCCCGATCCGCAGAAACTCACCGCGCATTATTACAAGCGTGTGCAGGATGCGGACGACGTGACGAAAATGCAGTACCTCGACCTGCATATGTGGATGGCAGGCGACATTCTTCTGAAAGCCGACAAAATGAGCATGGCGCATTCCCTCGAACTGCGCGTGCCGTTCCTCGACAAGAAGGTCATGGCGCTGGCGGAACGCATCCCGACCAGATACCGCGTGACGCGCCGGGAGATCACCGACGAACACACGCCCTACATCACGAAATACGCGATGCGCCTTGCCGCCAAGCAGGACACACCGCAGGAAACGGCAAAAACTGCTGCGAAAAAGAAACTCGGCTTCCCTGTTCCCATCCGCGTGTGGCTCAAGGAGGAGCAGTACTACAACATCGTCCGGAGGGCATTCGAGAGCGAAGCCGGACGGCAGTTCTTCCACACCGAACAGCTTGTCAAGCTGCTTGATGACCACAGGGACGGTCATGCGGACAATTCCAGAAAGATCTGGACGGTGTTCATGTTCTTGGTCTGGTACAATGTCTACTTTGAGAGGAAGGATCCGTCGGAGGTGCTGGCGTGAAAACCAAACGAAGGAAGATCGTGCTGACAGTGCTCCTGTCTTTGCTGCTGATCCTGCTGGCGGTTGCTGTATATTTCTTTCAGTTTCAAGGGGAATACCGTCTGACCGTTCCTTATCGTCCGAATTTTCAGGAGATCGCCCCCCACATTTACATGAACAAGGGCAATGCGATGTCCGCAGAGGAAGCCCTTGCCGTCTTTGAGGAGGCAAAGGCACGGGATACTGCCTTTTTCGGGGAAATGCACGCACTGGATGATGTTATGCTCATTATCTGTGATGATGCAGAGATCAGCAGGAAGATCGGAGAAAAGGATACATATACCTATTTTTTCCCGCAGAAGAAGGACTGGATCTGTATTTCCAACGAGTGGTATCATGTGGATGTTGTGGCGCATGAGCTGACACACGCCGAGTTGCACTCCCACATGACAACCGGCGATGCACAGAGAAGATTGCCGAGTTGGTTCGATGAGGGCGTTGCCACACAGAACGACTACCGCGAGCAATACAGCTATGAGAACTGGATTGAGCAGACAGACAACGGCAGAAACGCCGTTGCCATCGAAGATATGGATACGCCGGCAGAATTCTATGCCGGTGAAGCGGAAGACCGTCGGTTCCGGTATCTCTGCGCCAGGCATGAAGTGGCAGTCTGGCTGGAAGCCCATTCCGTTCAGGAATTGCTGGAACTGGTGGACAAGGTGAATGCCGGGGAAGATTTTGATACACTGTACTTTGCTGAATAACCCAAGGAGGTAAGCGAATGGCAAGTCATGTAACCTACAAATACATCCGCGAAAACGCGGATATTATGGAATATATCCGCCGCGCGGATGAAACGCTCGAAGCGATGGGCTATACGGAGCATTCCTTTGCCCATGTGGAGAAGGTCGCTCACAATGCGGCGATGATCCTCACCACGCTCGGCTATGACGAGAGGACCGTGGAGCTGGCAAAGATCGCCGGCATGATGCACGACATCGGCAACGTCATCAACCGCATCGACCATGCGCAAAGCGGCGCTGTCATGGCGTTCCGGCTGCTCGATAATATGAATATGCCGGCCAGCGAGATCTGCTCGATCATTTCCGCCATCGGCAATCACGACGAGGGCACGGGAATGCCGCTGAATCCCATTTCCGCCGCGCTCATCATCGCCGACAAGACCGACGTGCGCCGTTCGCGCGTGCGCAATCATGACCCGATGACCTTCGACATTCACGACCGCGTGAACTATGCCGTGGAACACGCACAGCTGACCTTTGAGGAAGGCAACAAGGCGCTCCTGCTGGAGCTGACCATCGACACGGCGATCTCGTCGGTGCTGGAATACTTCGAGATCTTCCTGCAAAGAATGCTCCTTTGCCAGAAAGCCGCAGAATTCCTCGGCATCCGATTCCATATGAACGTCAATGGTGCAAAGGTGCTGTGATCCCATCCGGGATCCGGCGCTCATGCATCATGGAATATACAGGAGGTTTTTATGATTTCTGAATTTCCGCATCTTATCGACCTTGCCGACCATCCGGTTTCGTGGTGGAACGGTCTGCTCGAACTCGGGCAGGAGATCCTGAAAAATCCCGCCCTCTACGCCAATAGCTGCCGCGGCAAGATCATGGGCACGCTCTTTTATGAGCCGTCCACGCGCACACAGATGAGCTTCCAGACGGCAATGCTGCGCTTAGGCGGCACGATCATCGGATTCGACAATCCGCAGACATCGTCCGTTGCCAAGGGCGAGAATCTCAAGGACACGACCAAGATCGTTTCCGGTTATTCGGACGTGCTGGTCATCCGTCACCCCATTGCCGGTGCTGCCAAGGCCGCTGCGCTGACCGCAGACTGCCCGGTCATCAATGCCGGCGACGGCGGTCATCTGCACCCGACGCAGACACTCACAGACCTCCTGACACTCAAATGCGAAAAGGGCAGGCTCACCGGTCTGACGATCGGACTTTGCGGCGACCTGCTCAACGGCAGGACGGTTCATTCGCTGTGCAAGGCGATGGCGTGCTATCCGGACAACCATTTCATCATGATCTCCACGAAGGAACTGGCGATGCCGTCCTATATCAAGGATTACATCCGCGCACACGGCGGCACGTTCGAGGAAACGTTCAGTCTGGAGGAAGCTATCCCGAAGCTCGATATGCTCTATATGACGCGCATCCAGCGTGAGCGCTTTGCTTCCGTCGAGGAGTACGAGGCGCAGAAGGACACCTACATCCTCACGCCGAAGAAAATGAAGCTTGCCAAGCCCGACATGATCGTCCTGCATCCGCTGCCGCGTGTGGACGAGATCGAAGTGGCAGTGGACGACGATCCGAGAGCGCTGTATTTCAAGCAGGCGAAGTACGGAATGTACATCCGCATGGCGCTGATCCTGACGATGCTCCAGAGCGCGAAGAAAACAGAACTGCTCGTCGGACAGACGCATCCGGGCATTGCCTGCCAGAACGAGAAGTGCATCACCTGCCGTGAGCCGTACCTCCCGAAAAGCTTCATCGGCAGCGGCACGACACTGACGTGTGAGTATTGTGATGAAAGACTGCTTTTGAGGCACTGATGTGAAATTAGGAATGAGAAATGAGGAATGAGGAATGTATGTGTCCGGCTTGCGCCGGACGGATTTTCATGGCTGTGCAGGATCAACCGAGACGCTGCACTTCATTGCCTGCGGAGGAGTAAGTAACCCATGAACTACCAGAAATTCCGTGAATTTCGCCGGAAAGTATTCAAGTTTCGTCTGATCGTCGGCGGCATCCTGACGCTGATCGTAGGAGGATACGTGCTGTTCTGGCATTTCACGGGCGGAATCGTGCAGATACACATGGGCAACAAGCCGGAGCATTGCATCACGGAGCTGTCTGCGGCGGAACAGCAGGCGCTGTTGCAGCTGTTTCAGGTGGAAATTCCGGAAACGGAAGAAAAGGCGTATGTGTATTGCTGCTCGTATGAAGCCGGAAGCGATGAGAGGATCGCAGGATACACCATTGAGATCGCGCGTGTGCGGGATTATGAAGGATTCTATGCCGCAAACACCAGCCGCGGCGTTACTTCCTTCAATGAGACCACATCCGACAAACTCCGCACGGATACGCATTATTATATCCGGTATAGCGAATCGCTCGACACCAAGATGGAAGCGGCACGATACAAGAAGTTCCGGTCACTGTATGAACAGATCGAACAGAACCATTCATAATTAGAAGATGTCACGGTTCAAAAAGGAGGGGGGATCTTCATGTTTGGCAATGATTTTGAGGAAGACTTCATCATGCGGCAGATCAAGAATCTCATCGATGCCGCAGTCAAGCTTGTCTGCAATGTGGACACAACGGCGCAATTCCGGCGTGAAATGGAAAACGATGCACTCGCGAACCGCCTGATCGAACGTGCGCAGAACGGCAATATCAACGAAGCCGAAAACCGCCTCTACAGCGAAGCCGAGTCGCATGATCCCGCTGCCCTCCGTGCCGGACTTGCGTTCTATGCATTCCTCAACGACATGGACGACGATTTCCTTGCGGCGCATGATTTTTCCCGCGAGGAAATTCAAGACGGCATCCGCCATCTCATGCAGGCGTATGATATGCAGGATATGGCGGGACTTTTTCTTGCCTAAATGCATACACGGAAATCAATTTTGTTGGTTAATTATTACGATTTGACTGCATTTTATATGTGAGTAGGTGATTTCAGGCAAAAATTCATATTCCGTCTCATCATTTTGAATATAAATCATAGGCTACTCAACACCAAAAACTAAAAATTGATTTCCGTGGGGTTTATTTTGCTTGAGGAGAGACTAAATAAAAACAGCAAGGGTGTCCTTGCTGTTTGGGGATAGCTCTACAAATCTGATTTTTCCTATTTTTTCTCTTTTTTGCTGATTTGTACCGAAGAAACGACCGCATAAATAATAGCACCCAAAATGAGTGGTATTTCAAGAAGAATAATTCTGCTATTCCTAAGAACTACAGATACTCCGATAACTATAAAAGCGAAGCACAATATAAGAAAAACTATTGCCGATTGCCTGTAATGGGGTTTCTTATCCATTGTTTCCCGCTCTTTCTTCGAGGCGTAAATATACGCATTATTGAAAAGGAAACCTTGATTTTTGAAGCTCCTGACACTGATTATTGCCATACCGGCTGCAATTAAAAATGCAATTATCGCAACGATCCATTCTGTTGTATTCATAATATTTTCCTCATAAATGACGATTTATCAGGCAGTTGCCCCGTTTCTTACTTACTCTATTATACAATATCGCTCCAAAAAAGTCAATCACATACGGGGCAGAATTCAGAAAGGAGTGTTCACTATGAACAATTTGACTATAAATCCTATGCTACTTAACATCAAAAACTAAAAATTGATTTCCGTGAAATGCATAGGCAGGATATTGACTTTTCTGCCTGTCCATGCTATAATTAGAATTGAACGGAGATGCCGTCTTTGTGGCGGCATTCTGCTTTTTATCCGAAAACTCACTCCCGAAAGGAGCAAACCTATGGCACATCAACTCGTCATCGTTCTCGACTTCGGCGGTCAGTACAATCAGCTCATCGCACGCAGAGTGCGTGAATGCGGCGTTTACTGCGAGGTCAAGAGCTATAAGACACCCATCGAGGAGATCAAGGCGCTGAATCCCTCCGGCATCATCTTCACCGGCGGCCCGAACAGCGTGTACGATCCGGCTTCTCCCCACATCGACAAGGCGATCTTTGAACTCGGCATCCCGATCCTCGGCATTTGTTACGGCTGCCAGCTCATGGCGTACACCCTCGGCGGAAAGGTCGAGTCCTGCGTCAATTCTGAGTACGGCAAGACCGAGACACATTACGACAATTCCAGCGTCCTGTTCGGCGGCATCCATCTGCCCGAAACCGCAACCAGCTGGATGAGCCACACGGATTTCGTTTCTGTTCTGCCGGAAGGTTTCCGCACGACTGCGCACACCGCAGACTGTCCGAATGCCGCGTTTGAGAACGCTGAACGTAAGCTCTATGCGGTGCAGTTCCATCCGGAGGTCAATCACACTTTCGCAGGTGTCGGCATGATCGACAGCTTCGTGAAGAATGTCTGCGGCTGCACCGGTGACTGGACGATGGCGGGTTATGCCAAGACAGCCATTGCCGATATCAAGGCGAAAGTCGGCGACGGCAAGGTGCTGCTGGCACTGTCCGGCGGCGTGGACAGCTCCGTTGCGGCGGCACTGCTCGCAAAGGCAGTCGGCGAGCAGCTCACCTGCATTTTCGTTGACCACGGCTTCATGCGCAAGAACGAGGGCGATGAAGTTGAGGCGGCATTCAAGAATTCCGGCATGAAGTTCATCCGCGTCAATGCGAAGGAGCAGTTTATGGCGAAACTGCGCGGTGTATCTGATCCGGAAACCAAG
>JAFPXW010000331.1 GCA_017394565.1 Oscillospiraceae bacterium
AACAGGCACATTTCTTTCCCCCCACCCCAGCCCCCTGCTCTGCATAAGCGATCAGCTGCGCTCGTAAACTCGCTGGCTGCCTGCTTATCCCCGAGGAGGGGGCTATTTATGGAGGGTGCTGCGGCGAACGCCCCGTCCCCTCTGCTTCGCGTGGCTCAGCATCTCCCCACCCCGTGGGGAGTCCCCCTCCACCCACTTGCCTTGAACATTTTATACAACATCTGCATGGATTCTCTTAAAAATTGATTTCCGTGTATGTGCAGAAACAAGATCCATCCTGAAGCCAGGTTCTTATATCGTCATCCCTTTCTTGATCCCCAGGATCTCGTCCCAGTCCGCCTCACCCGTTGCGCCGGCGATGGAGGCGTAGGTCAGGATATGCGCCGCGTCCGTCGCGTCGATCTTTCCATCGGCGTTGACATCCGCCAGCAGCCTTGCGTTCTGCTCTGCTGCGTCATCCTGCGCATAGTACAGCGTCGGCGTACCGCCTGCACCAGCTGCTGCGGCATAGGAAAGCACGAGGGCGGCGTCCACGGCATCCGCATTCTCGTCCCCGTTGACATCCCCGCGAAGTCCGTCCCCCGGCTCGGGCAGCGCCTGGAAACGCCTGCCGAATTCCTCCGCGTAGCTCTGGGCACTGCTTCCCTCATAGCCGTATAGGATGCCGGTAAAGCCAAAGACCGAGTTGATGAACGTATCCTCCGCCGGCGCAATGTAGCAGGTCGGATTCAGGATGGTCACGGAGTGCATACTGGAGCATCGGTCAAATGCCGCAAATTCGATGCGTGTCACGCTTTCCGGAATGACCACATCAGGCAGACTCGTACACCCATAGAAAGCACCTGCTTCGATCGTACCCAGTCCGCCGCAGCCTTTGACGGAGATCAGGTTTTTGCATTCTGCAAATGCATCACTGTCAATGGTTGTCACGCTGTCCGGAATGGTCACAGCGTTCAGACCTTCACATTCCCGAAAGGCACAAAGCCCGATGGATTTCACACCGTCCGGAATGGTAAATGGCCCCTTTCTGGCACCGGGATAGCAGCTCAGTTCCTTATAAAGTCTGGAATAGAGCACCCCATCCACGGAATCATGATACGGATTGTCGGCGGCAACGTCGATCGAGGTCAGGTTCGGACACATCCCGAATGCCGCGCCTCCGATGGTTTTCACGTTGGCAGAGATCTTCACAGAGGACAGGGCACATCGCTCAAAGGCGTAACCGCCGATGGATGTCACAGAGTCCGGAATGTTCACGGAAGACAGGCTCGTGCAGTCGCTGAAAGCATCATCGTTAATGGTTTTCAAGCCCTCCGGTAATATCACAGTGGTCAGGTGTTCGCAGCCAGTGAACGCATACCTGCCGATCGAGGTGACACCGGACTCGACGACGAGCTTTTCGAGTGAGTCACTAAAGCTGTTGGTTTTCCGGTCCTCCCAGTCATCCGACATCGCTCCGGTGCCGCTGATGTACATGGTGGCGGTGCTTCGGTCGTATCTCCATGTCACCTGTTCGCCGCAGGTGCCGGAATCGGCTGCGTGTGCGCAGATGGCAAGCTGTGCGAAGGCCGGTGCGGCGCTGTACACAGGTGCCGCGAGCAGACAGAGCGCTGTGCAGGCGGCAAGTAATTTCGTGCGGAACATAGATTGATTCTCCTTTATTGATTTGGTATGGTGTCAACATATTTGCAATAATTACAAATATCATTATACCACAAAAGGGCTTGCAGTGCAAGTCTTACAGTCAAAATACTGCCATAGCATCCAACCAAAAAACGCCGAAACCGTTTTCCATCTGCCAAAAATGAGAAGCCGGTTTTCATGAGATTTCCTATTGACAATTCCGCCAAAAATCGCTATAATGAATATGTCAGGGGGAGATGTCTTATGACAAAAAAACGAAAAGCCGAGATCGCCCGGCTGATCGAATGCGGCGACTGGCTGCACGTCACCGGCAGCCGGAAAAATATCAAACAGACTGATTTCTACGCGCTCATCGAGGAACTGCTCGAAACCGAAGCCGTCCGCGAGCTGCGCGATTACCGTCACCACAAGATGACCACGCGGCTCCAGCACTGCCTGAATGTTTCGTATTATAATTACCGCGTGTGCCGTTTATTGCGGCTGGACGCGGTTTCTGCGGCACGTGCCGGACTTCTGCACGACCTGTATCACTACGACACCGCACACTACAATCAAACGTCCCACGTTTTCCGCCACAGCAAATACCACCCGATGGTCGCTGTCGAAGCCGCCGGGCAGCTCATCGACATGAACGAACGCGAGCGCGACATGATCGCGAACCATATGTGGCCTGTGACCTTTCCGCGCCCGAAATACGCGGAAACCTACATCATCACGATCGTGGACAAATACTGT
>JAFPXW010000332.1 GCA_017394565.1 Oscillospiraceae bacterium
AGAAACCCCAAAATTGATTTCCGTGCTGCACATTGTTTCTGCACATAACAAAAACATTGACAACTGCGCCGTTCCGTGATATAATAAAACAGTACGAATTCTATGGAAGGAGGGCGCTGGCATGAAGCAGTCCGGCGGTTATAAGACGAAGCAGAAGGAACAGATCATCCAATATCTGACAGCCCACGAGGGGGAACACGTCACGGCGCAGGAGCTTTCGCGTCATCTCGAAGCGGAGGGCACACCGGTCGGGACGGCGACGATCTACCGCCATCTCGATGCACTCGTGACGGATGGGATGCTCCGGAAATATACTATTGATTCGCGTACCTGCGCGTGCTATGAGTATCTGCCGAAGTCCGACGCCTGCAAGCGCCACTTTCATCTCAAATGCATGGCGTGTGAACGGCTGTTTCACGTCACCTGCGAGCATCTCGACGGCATCGAGGCGCACATCCTCGAACATCACGGCTTCCAAATCGACCAGTCGAAGACCGTCCTCTACGGCATCTGCGCCGACTGCCGGAAGGAGCAGGATGGGGAATAACCCTCCAAAAAAGCCCCTGCATCACGACGGATGCGGGGGCTGGTAGATCTTGACGGGGGCGGCGTTGTCCACGAATACGGGCGGATGCTTTTCGCGCGGGGGACAGTAAATTCTGGTCGGCGGTTCCGGATACATGGCTTGCTCCTTTACAGATAGGGCGTGATGCGGTCGAGATATTCGCGCTCGTGCGCCAGAATGTGACCGCCCTGCGCCCTCAGATCGTCCGGAATGTTCGGGTTGTGGTTCAGCACCTGATGCAGCTGCACCATGCCCATGTTCGTCCCCTCGACCATGAGTTTGGCGGCCATTTCGGTGGTCATGCCCATTTTTGCTTTGCAGCGGATGACCATATCCGTCCAGTATTGCGCGGCTTTTCCGGCTTCCAGCGGTTCGAGGAAGATTTCCGCCATCTGCGTGCGCAGGGAAGCCTTCTGCGCCTCGTAGTAATCACGCTGCGCAAACAGCTCGCGGCGCAGCTTCATGTCCTCGACCTCCGGCAGCAGCGAGGAAATGCTGTGCGCACCGACGGCGGCGTTCTTATAGAAACCGCTGAGGACATTCTCAACGGGATTCCGGGTGGTGTGGTTGGTGGTTTCCATGTGCGTCACTCCTTTCTTCCGGTGGTAGTATGTGCAGCGCTCTGCCCGTTATACGTGAGAGCCTGTTTAGTATCTTCCAGAAGCCGTCTTTTCGGCATCTTTCCGCCCTGACTTTGCCCGTCCTCCTTGACATACACAAAGTATGGCTGCGTCGGACGTGCTTTGTCAGGTCAAAAATCTGCTCGAAAATCCGACTACCTCCAGATACTAAACAGGCTCTGGAATTTTTCGGAAAGGAAATGTTTATGAAACATCACATCAAAATGACCGGCTGCTGGCTGCTGGCGGAAGTGCTGACGCTGTTCATCGACCTGACATTCTCGTTTTCCGGGCATTTTCTGGTGCGGATCGTCTGCGCGGTCTGTACGCTCGGCATCTTTGCGGCGCTGATGGTGCAGGGCGGCTATTCGGCTGCGAAAGCTGACAAAAAAGCCCATATCCGGCGTGATCCTCTGACACTTGGCATCGCAGGCGCTCTGATCCCGGTGCTGCTGACGGCAGGGCTTGCGCTCTCGAAGGCAGGGCTTCTGGCCGATGGCTACTACCGGCTGTATAAGCTCCTGTGTGCGCCGTTTCTGGCCGTCTGCAATCTGTTTTCGGCGGACATCGTGAGTGCGTCCGTGCCGGTTTTTGAAATTGTGGTGCTGCTGGTCCTGAGCCTCATCCCGATCCCGGCGGCGATGATCGCTTACCGCATGACCATCGAGGGGAAGTCCGCGGAGGATCTCATGTACCGCGGTTCGGCTTTCAAAAATTAGGTTTCCCGTGCGTTCACTTTCGATTCCAAAGTCATCGGCGGAAATTTCTGAGAATTTGACAAAAACCCGGTCATCCCCTTGACAGAAAGCTGGTTTTGGTGTAAACTAAGCTTGTAAGCAAAATACGAAACAATGACGTTTCAGATGGCGTGTCCCGTATGGGATGTGTCCCGTCTGAAACGTCTTTTTGTTTTCCTGTTTTCCCAGATTATAAGGAGGAATTTATGATGCAAGAGATGACGAACAATGCAAACGTTGCCGAGTACTTCGGCTGCAATGTCTTCAACGATGTCGTGATGCGCGAGCGCCTGCCGAAGAATGTCTACAAGGCAGTTGTCCGCACGAAGGAATACGGCACCGCACTGTCGCCGGATGTGGCGGATGTGGTGGCCAATGCCATGAAGGACTGGGCGATCGAGAAGGGCGCGACGCACTTCACGCACTGGTTCCAGCCGATGACCGGCGTGACGGCGGAGAAGCACGATGCTTTCATCAGCCCGGCACCGCACGGTCAGGTCATCCTCGAAGTCTCCGGCAAGGAACTTATCAAGGGCGAGCCGGATGCCTCCTCGTTCCCGTCGGGCGGTCTGCGTGCGACCTTCGAGGCACGCGGCTACACGGCATGGGATCCGACCTCGGATGCGTTCATCAAGGACCGCACCCTGTGCATCCCGACCGGCTTCGTTTCCTACACCGGCGATGTGCTCGATAAGAAGACCCCGCT
>JAFPXW010000333.1 GCA_017394565.1 Oscillospiraceae bacterium
ACCGGCCCTGCGATGGTGAAAATCTTCGTTCCCACGCCGAGGATCAGTCCCTCCGTTTTGGCTTCGATGGCGGCAGAGGTCACGGCATTCGCAAAGCCCGTGATCGGCACAAGCGTTCCGGCACCGGCATGGCGTGCAAGCTTTTCATACAGCCCGAATCCCGTCAGGATCGCACTGCACGCGACCAGTGTCACGGATACCCACGCGGAAGCCGCCTGCCGTTCCAGTCCCAGCCGCAGAAATCCCTCCAGCAAAAGCTGCCCGATCATGCAGATCGTGCCGCCTGCTGCAAATGCGACCGGTACATTGACCTTGCTGTTGGAGCGCGGTGCGGTGCGTTTCTGCATCGCGGCATACTGCGCAGCCGTCAGATTCATGAGTCATTCCTCCTTTGAAAAAGCCTTTCATACGGAAGTATGCCCAAGAAACGGCTGTCTTATTTGTGAAATCCGTGAAAAAACGCATAGATTTCTTGCCAACCGGCATTTTTTGTGCTATGATAATAGTATAGCACGTTTTCCGGGAATTGGCAATCATAAAAATAGAAAATTAAGAGATAGAGCCGTGCAAAAATTCAAAATCACTTTGAAAGAAAGGGTGGATCCGATATGAAACTGCTCGTTGTAGAAGACGAAGTGGCTCTGGCTGACGCGCTCAGCGAGATCCTCAAACGAAACAAATACGCAGTCGATACCGTCTATGACGGCGAAGATGGTCTGGACTATGCCCTCACCGGACTCTATGACTGCATCCTGCTCGACATCATGCTCCCGAAAAAGGACGGCATCACCGTTCTGCGGGAACTGCGTGCCGCGCATCTCTCCACGCCGGTCCTGCTGCTGACCGCCAAGTCCGATACCGAGGACAAGATCAAGGGGCTCGACAGCGGCGCCGACGACTACCTCACCAAGCCCTTCGTCAGCGGCGAACTGCTGGCGCGTGTGCGCTCGCTCACCAGACGGCGCGGCGAGGTCATGACCGATGAATTCACGTTCGGCGACATCGCGCTGAACAAAAGTACCTTCTCGCTCTCTCGCGAGGGACAGTTCGTCAAGCTCTCCCTCAAGGAGTACCAGATCCTGGAGCTGCTCATCGCCAACCCCAAGCAGCTCATCGCAAAGGAACGCTTCATCGAGAAGATCTGGGGCTATGAGAGCGATGTGGAATACAATAACGTGGAAGTGTACATCTCCTTCCTGCGCAAAAAGCTGACAGCCCTCGGCTCGACCGTCACGATCAAGACCGCACGCGGCATCGGCTATTTCCTGGAGGGTGGTGCATGATGAAGCTGCCCACCCCCAAGGAGATCCGCGGCCGGATCCTTGACCTCCGGCGCGATGTCATCCGCATGATGCGGCTGAAATTCATTGCTGTTGCCATGTCCATCCTGATCGCGGTATTCCTCATCATGCTCACTGCCATCAATATGATCATGAATACCGTCAGCCAGACACAGTCGCTGCATCTGCTGCGGCAGATCGCGGACAGTGACCGCTACAATACGGTCGAGCGCTACGACGATATGACACCGCCTGACGGGGATTTCCCTCCGGAGGATGCTTTCATGCCTGACGGCACTGCACCGGATTCCAAGCCGGACGCTTCGCCGCCGGTCTCGGACGACGCAGACTCGGCGGAAGCCGCCGGCGACGGCAGGATCGCATCACTTGCCCTGCGCCGTGACGACTGGGGCTGGTGGGGGCCGCCGCCGGAGGAAGGCGATTACCCGTGGAGCGACCGGCCGCAGGAATTCACGCAGGAACCGGCTGACGACGATGATGCCGGCGACGATGATATTGACGATAACGGCGAAACGCCGACCGAAAACCGCCGTCCGTGGGAACGCCGCGAGAATGATCCGCAGCAGCGCACCACCGACGCCGCACCGCCGCCGTGGGAGGAACAGGTGACACCGACCGAGGCTGTTCCCGAGCCGCAGCCCGCGGAAACACCGCCGCCGGCAGAAACGGCTCCCGTTCCCGATCCGGAGGAGCCTGTCCCTGCACAGGCAGATCCCGTCGCACCGCCGGTGCCGTCAGATACCGAAATGTCCACGGAAGCGCCTGCAACCGAAAGCTCGGAGCTTCCGACCGAATCCGAGACGGAAACAGAAACGCAGACCGAGGCACCGCCGCCT
This sequence comes from Oscillospiraceae bacterium, assembly GCA_017394565.1. Taxonomy (GTDB): domain Bacteria; phylum Bacillota; class Clostridia; order Oscillospirales; family Ruminococcaceae; genus UBA3855. The sequence continues at coordinate 2,138 of JAFPXW010000333.1, forward strand.
CCCTCTGACCAGAATCCCCCCGAACCCCGCGAGCCCCGGATGGATCGCTGGAAGGTGCCGATCACGATCGACCACTTTGCGATCCTGGTTGCCAAGGACGGCAGCTTCCTCGGTATCCGCAATACGGAGAACTACACCGACGAGGAAGCCGAGGAGATCATGAACGGCATCCTTGCCAAGCAGAAGTCCGAGGGAATGTACGGCTGGCTCCAGTTCTGCACCGCCGAAAAAAGCTACGGCACCCTGCTGGTCATCACCGACAAGACCTCCGATCAGGGCATCCTGAATAACCTGTTCCGCACGACTGTCATCATCGGCACGCTGATGCTGCTGGTACTGCTGGTGCTTCTGATCGTGCTGTCGCATTTCATCACGGCACCCGTACAGCAGGCATTCACGCGGCAGAAGCAGTTCGTTTCCGACGCCGGTCACGAACTCAAGACGCCGATCGCCGTGCTGACGACCAATGCGGACATTCTACAGGACGAGATCGGCGAAAACAAGTGGCTGGTCTATATGCAGGAGCAGATCGGCCGCATGAACCAGCTTGTCGGCGACCTGCTGCGCCTCGCCCGCATGGACAACGCGACACAGGAATATAATTTCCAGGATTTTGACCTGAGCATGGCAGTCGCGGCGACCACGCTGCCGTTTGAAAGCTCCGCCTTCGAGCAGCACAAGACGCTGGAGATGGACGTTCCGCCCGGCATCCACTACCGCGGCAGCGAACAGCATATCCGCCAGCTCTGCGCGATCTTCATTGACAACGCGATCAAGTACTCCAACGACAACGGTCTGATCAAGGTCACGCTCTTACAGCGCGGTGAGCATCAGATCCTGGAATTCTACAACACCGGCTGTGAGATCTCGCAGGCGGAGACCGAAAAGATCTTCGAGCGCTTCTACCGCGGTGACAAAGCACGCAATTCCACCAAGAAAAGCGGCTACGGACTCGGACTCGCCATCGCCAAGAGCATCATGGACGTCCACAAGATCCGTTTTCAGGTCACCTGCGAGCAGGGCAAATGGATCCGCTTCTTGCTGACGCTCTGACAATTACAAATGCACGCCGCTGCCTCTGCCTTCCGCAGGGGCAGCGATTCAGGCTGTCAAAAAAGTGTTTTTGCAGAATCTGGGGTGGCAGCCCCAATCGGGGTGCAGGGGGCGAAGCCCCCGCAATATAGCCCCTCCCCCACTGGGGGAGGGGTTGGGGTGGGGGCACTCCCCGGTGCGCTTTCACCAGAAAACAGACTTTTTTGACAAGCTGCACCGCTGCCTCTGCCTTCCGCAGGGGCAGCGATTTTTGTCCCTTGACGAAAACTACCAAAAGGGTGCCGTTTTGGTGCAATTTCGTACCATATTTGTAAACAATCTGTGAACATCCCAATATTTTTGGACGTCCGTTGTTATATTAGGTGAAAGCCGCGTGATTACGGCATTTCCGCAGATGGTGCGTGCCGGCACCCCCTCTGCGTTCCACAAAAGTAAGAGAAGTTCAAACGATGAAACGGCGCGGACAGGCCGGTTCTGCCCGTTGTCCGCTTCATCGGAAATCCCAAGCATTATACATTCTGTTATATTTGCTCGTAATATTCCAAAAACGCCTATTTTATGTGGATTTGATTGCTGTGAAAATGCTTAGAAGGGCGCGAATCAGCGATTTTGTTTTATACGAATTCTACAAAGTTCGACTCTGGCAGTCCTCCGAGTATTGACAAGCATTTTGGAATGGTGTATAATTAGGATAATCCACCCGAAAACGATTAACCGGCACATCGTAAGAGGTCG
>JAFPXW010000334.1 GCA_017394565.1 Oscillospiraceae bacterium
CGGCGGTGTGCCCTTCGGGCACGATTATAAAAAAAGATCGCCGCAAGGCGATACCGTCATTCTTCATTTTTCACTTTTCTATATTCACTATTCATTGGATTCATTCATAAAAACAACAATCCCGAAAGCAGGTCAGCGCCTTGCTTTCGGGATTGTTTGTATTCGGAGTCATCGGTGATGTCCGCCGCCGCCGAAGCCGCCGGAACTGAAACCGCCGCCTCCGCCGCCGCTTCTGCCGCCGCCGGAACTCGATTCGATGCGCACCTTGCTGGTGCTGGTTCGCACGAAATTGTCGAACTGCTCGTGATAATCCACATTTTTCTTGTTGACGTAGGTCGTCGGGGAGAGGGCGTATTTGAATTTATACCGGCTCTTGACCACCAAAAACGTGATGAGTGCTGGAAGCAAGCCGGCCAATGCGCCAAAAAACGCCATCACCGGAATCATCAGCCATTCGTGATAGGGCTTGCCGACCGTGGCGATGACCTCGTCGCCCTCCATGTGGTAATACATCCGGTCGGTGTCGTCGTAGACGAAGTATTGCTCCGGCACACCGGCATCGTAGTAATACTCGACCAGCTCCGCAAATTCCATCACCGCGCCGTAGGCATTCTCGCTGCCGACAGGGTAGAGGAAGTCGTCGAGCGAATCGTACATCGACTCCACACGGTTGTTGCTGGAGGCGTTCGTGTAGTAAAACTGCCCTTTTCCGCGTGTCGCAATGTAATCATAAGGCTCTGAGCCCTTGAGATCCATATAGTAGAACAGACCGTCGGAATTCGCACCGAACAGCTCCAGATAGGTTGATTTGCAGACGGATTCGATCGTCAGGTCGGAACGATCCTGCACACCCAGCACGACACCGATGTTCATGCCCGTGTAGTCGGATGCCTGCTGCAGGCGCTGCTCACATTCCGTGAATTCCGACGGAGACAGCCGTCCGCCCTCATCGTACAGCTTGACCTCGGCGGCACTGGCCGGCAGGATCGCCAGCGTCAGCAGCATGGCAGCCGCCGAAAATGCCGTTGTCAGGATTTTTCTGAAAGTTCTCATGCCATCAGCACCCCCAAGATCGCGCCGATCAGCGTACAGCCAGCCACGATCGCACCGCACACGGCAAGGAGCTTTCCGGTATTCAGCGGCGGTGTGCCTGCCTGTTTTCCGGTCTGTCCGTTGATCGCGAAGGAGTACTGCTTTCCGGCATACTGATAGGTCATGAACCAGACCGGCAGCAGCATATACTGCCAATCCGTCTGCAAGACCTGCATATCCGACTGCGTGACGCGCACGGAATCGTACCCGGTCATCGACGCGCGGAGCAATTGGTCACTGCCGTTGACCGCGCGGTTGCGGACACGCGGGAAGACCTGCGCCTTGTTCACGTCGTATTTATCGGACAGGAAACCGCTGAGATACGCCATTTCAAAGTCTTTCGTATCGTGATAGTCGAACGGCTCAATGGCTTCCATGAGTTCGTCCTCGATCTTGGAAGCGCCGTCGGCAGGGATGCCCTCGAACCGGATGGCAGCACTGCGGTACACATCGAATTCTTTGGTTTCGGTGTATTCATAATTTCCGGTCGTCCACGAACGGACTTTCTTGCAGACGGCACGCATTTTGCCGTCCACGCGGCAGTCCGCCACCCAGAACGGGACATAGACGCCAGCCATATGGGTGAGCTGGCTTTCGCTCGCAAACGTTTTCGGCAGGAACCAGCGTTTCTTGCACCATGCCTTGAAAATACCGGTCGCGTCGTCCCTTGTCAGCTTGAACGGGATGACCTTCGATGGGCGGTATTCGCCGGAAAGCCTGCCTTTCAGCACGACGGGGTTATGGCAGTAGTAGCACTCCGTCGCGGATGTATTGCAGTCGGCGATGATCTCCGCGCCGCAGCTTGGGCAGGAATAGAGGCTGTTGCCGTTCTCAAATTCCTCCTGCTTTGGTGCATCGTCCTTTGCCTGCTGCGACATCTGTTCATTGGCCGCCTTACATTCCTCCGGTGTGAAGAAGCTGTCGCAGTACTCGCAGACGAACCCCTGCTTTTTCGGATGAAACCGCAGCTCCGCCGCGCAGTTCGGACATTTGTATTGCTGTACCTGTTCCGCCATAATGACCATCCCCCTTTCGGTTTTGTGCGTAAAGTGTAGGTGAGTGCGTAGATGAGTGCGTAGTTCGTAGTGCGTAGTGCGTAGTTTCGGTGTCCGCTGACGCGGACGAATTATAGAATAAAATACTCACAACTGAAAATCATCCAACTTAGGAAAAATTTCTCTTAGTTAGTGGTTTTGAGTCCTGAATGACACATTTAAAATCCGTCCGGCGCAGCCGGACACAAAAACTACGAACTACGCACCATGCACTACGCACTATCATAAAATGCGCTTCGCGCATTTCACTTGACAAACGCGATCAGCTTCTGTCCTGCTGTAAGCCCTGTCATGGTGTCTGTATAGGTGATCTCGTAGAATGCGTAGCATTTGCCGCCGATCTTTTTATAATGTGTATACGTCACTTCACTGGGATAGTCGTCCAGCGCGGTCAGGTAGGGCTGTGCCTGTTCGTCGAAATATGCTCTGTCCTCGTCCGTGATGAAATTCCCTGTGCTGTCGCCGTCTGCGTTGGAATAGCTGATGGACAGGTCGTGGATGTTGCCCTCGGTGTCAAGCCGGATGAGCGCATAGTCCGCGATGCCGTCCGCGATCTGGTGTTCCATCGCAAGGTTATAGGTCGCGCTGTCGTTGCTGTAGTACTGGCTCGTGATCTCGGTGAATTCGGAATAGTCCACAATATAGCCGGAAAGCACCTCGTCGCAGATGCCGCGCAGTTCCTCCTCGGAATACTTCGGTTCTGCGCTGATCGCCTCGCCCGTCTGTGCTTCGATGTGATCGGTATAGCGCCGCAGTCTGCCTGCCGGATCGAACAGGAACACCTCGCCATCTGCGCTCTCGTACCGATAGAACGTTTCGACCGGCGGATCGAGCGTTTCGTCCGCCATCTCGTAATTCGGGGCGGCTTCCTCGGTGTAAGGCTCGCCCTCCGTCAGATCACTGATGTCCAGCGCACCCGTCTGCAATTCCAGCGGCGCATTGTCCGCCTGCTTCCCACAGCCGCACAGGAGCATCGCCCCTGCGCAAAGAACCGCGATATATCGAAATTTCACTTAACCTGACTCCTTTGTAAAACGCTGGGAGTTTCCCCTCCAGTGCTAACAACTTAGCAAATAGAACAAGCGTCCTTCTTTCCCCCTACCGCCTACGGCATAAGCGACCAGCACCAAATCAAAGATTTGGGCTGTCTGCTTACCCCCACCCCAACCCCTCCCCCAGTGGGGGAGGGGCTATATTGCGGGGGCTTCGCCCCCTGCACCCCGATTGGGGCTGCCACCCCAGATTCTGCAAAAACACTTTTTTTGACA
>JAFPXW010000335.1 GCA_017394565.1 Oscillospiraceae bacterium
CGGATTTGTGATCGAGGTCAAGGCGAAAACGCCGACCGGTTATCTCACGGAATCGGAGCGCGGCTGGGTGCAGGAGATCCACGGCGTGTGGCAGCATCCGGACGGACACATCGAGTGGGATTTCTCTACCGGCGGACATTGGAAGGAGGGTGTGTGATGGAACTGCATGAACTTGGGCTTTCTGTCCGTGCGTTCAATGCCGTGTGCAGGGCGGAGATCAAGAGCGTTCCGGAGCTGTACAATATGTACCAGTGCGACTCCGAAAAGCTCCGGCTTTTGATCGGCAACAAGAATTTCGAGGAGGTCGGGGATGCCTTGGCAAAGCACCGCGAGGCGGTCTGGGAGGAGAACAGAAAGGCGGACGAATCCGCCGCAGCCCCAAACCCTGCTGTCATCGTTTCCGAATCCTACACCCGTGCCGTGAGCCTGACTCGCGCCATCATTGCAAATGCACAGGCGGCGCAGCAGTCACTGTATGAGGTGTGCAAGGGTCTGAAAGAGATGCGCGACGGGAAGCTGTATAAGGAGCTGGGGTATCAGAATTTCGCTGATTTTTGCGAGAATGAAACCGGAATTAAAATCAGTCAGGCGAAAAAGTACGTTGCCATTGCAGACCGCATGACAGATGAAACAGCCAGTCGACTGGCTAATCTCAGCACCGAAAAGCTGTATATGCTTGCAATGCTCGACGAACCAACCCGACAGGAAATCACCGAAGCCGTGGACATCGAAGCTGTTACGGTCAAGGACTTGAAAGCGCAGATCGCCGCCCTCACGCAGGAACGTGATGAGAACGAACACGCCGCTGCCCTGCTCTCCGAGGAGCTGGATTCTGCCAAGGAATCCCTTGCCAGCAAGGATAAGCAATTTCAGGCGGCGCTGGATGCCAAGGACGCACAGCTCAAAGCGGTCAGAGAATCCGGTGAACAGTCGCTCAGTGATTGCAAGGCGTATCTGAACGGCAGGATCCACGAGCTGGAGAACCGCATCTGCGAGATGGAGAATGCGCCCATTGACCACGAGATGACGGATGCCGACACCGCCGCCGAGATCGCACACCTGCGCAAGGAACTGGAAGATGCTGCCATCGAGAAAGCGCTGCTGGAGAAAGCTGCCGAATCCAAAGCCCGTAAAGCCGCCGATGCTGTCCGGCATGAGCTGACGCAGATGCATGAAACGGAATTGCAGACGCTTCGGGAAGGGTATGAAAAGCAGCTCGCAGAAACAGGTGCAGAACCCAGTGAAGAAGCCCTTGATGAGGCTCGCTTCAACTCGTTCCGGCTCGTATTCGAGGAGCTTGTGGACGAGCTGGAGAACCTGCTTGAAACCATGCATGACGATCCGCGCATCGGTTTCATCAACCGGCTTGACAATTACTGGACGGACAATCTGCTGTATCTCAAACGCGAGGGAGAGGGTGCAGGCGCATGATCTTAGCCGATCCGAAAACCCACGCCGAATGGCTGACAGCTCGCACGCAGGGCATCGGCGGCAGTGATGCTGCCTGCATCGTCGGCGCAAATCCGTGGAAATCCGCACGCCGGCTCTGGCAGGAGAAATCCGGTATCGTCACACCGCAGGACATTTCCGACAAGCCGGCGGTGCAGTTCGGGAAGGCGGCAGAGCAGCACCTCCGGGCGCTGTTCCTGCTCACCTATCCGGAGTATTCCTGCGAATATCACGAATTCCGGATGTATGCCAATGACCGGCTGCCGTTTATTTTCGCCACCCTCGACGGAGAGCTGACCGATGCGGAACACCGCCGCGGCATTCTGGAGATCAAGACCACCACCATCCAGAATGCCCGTCAGTGGGACGAATGGGATGACAAGATCCCACAGCATTATTATATCCAGATCCTGCACCAGATGCTCGCCTGCGAGTGGGCGGAGTTTGTCGAATTATTTGCGCATATCCGGTATCACAAAGGTGACGAGATCAGGGCGGCGCTGCGGAAATATCACATCGAAAGGAGTGATGTGCTTCCGGATCTGGAAGCTTTGGAGGAGCAGGAAATTCAGTTTTACAAGCAATGGCAGAACGGCACAGAACCGCCGTATATTCTGCCGGAAATTTAGAAATTTAAGGAGGTTCACATGGAATTTATCGCAAAAATCCCCGACAATCTGCCGGAGATCATCGAGAACAACGGCGAGGAGGTCAAGGCGTGGCTGGGAGATGTCATGCAGAAGTATGAGGGACTGGTCGTCACGCCGGAGAGCATGAGATCCGCCAAGGAGGACAAGGCAAAGCTGAACAAGCTCCGCACCGCGCTGGAGGAGCGCCGCAAAGAAGTCAAGCGCGATTACCTTGCCCCATACCAGCGGTTCGAGGAGAAGTACAAGGAGCTGCTCGCACTCATCGACAAGCCGATCGCATCCATTGACACCCAGATCAGGGCGTTCGATGAGCAGGAGCAGAAGGAAAAATACAGCCGTCTGAAAGCCTATTTTGACGACTGTATGGCATCCTCGCTGGGTGTTCCGGTCGATGTGGATTTCGACCGCATCCTGAATCCGAAATGGAAGAACAAGACC